>JAZSMB010000165.1:0-8532 GCA_045535685.1 Candidatus Scatosoma sp. | reverse complement strand
GCTGCAGTAGAAGCAGGTACGGCGGCTGCAACGGCACTTGGCGAAGTAATCGCAACGCACGTAATCCCTCGTCCCCACGCAGACGTTGAAAAACTTCTTCCCAGCATTAAATAATTTTATTGTTTATAGGAAAGCCGTAATACCTAAAACGCGGTTTTAGGTATTACGGAGGTTTTTCAATACAAAAAAGTAAAAAAAGACGGTAAAAAATACCGTTATTTTGGATAGGAAAAAGGAACGAATATGGAAATTTCAAGCGCGCAAATTGCGGCAATGGTCAAAAAAATTCTTGCAGATATGGATGGCGATACGGTATCGACGGATAGCGGCGTACCGGTAGGCGTATCCAATCGGCATATTCATCTTAATAAAGCGGATTTGGAAACGTTGTTTGGGGCTGGTTACGAATTAACGCCTTTTAAGGATTTATCGCAACCGGGGCAATACGCCTGCAAAGAATTATTGACGATTATCGGTCCGTCTTTGCGCCCGATTGAAAACGTGCGCGTATTAGGCCCGCTTAGAAAACAATCGCAGGTAGAAATTTCTGCAACCGACTCGTACGTGTTAAAGGTAAAACCGCCCGTACGCGAATCGGGGAATTTAGTCGGTTCGGCAGGGATTACCATCATCGGCCCGAAAGGCGTAGTGCGGTTAAAAGAGGGTTGTATCATTGCGAACAGACATATTCATATGTCGCCGACGGACGCTGTAAAATTCAACGTAAAAGACGGAGATTTCGTCACGGTAGACGTGGCGGGGAAACGCCGTACGAGATGGTATGACGTACAAGTGCGCGTCAGCAACGATTTCCGCTTGGAAATGCACGTGGATACGGATGACGCGAACGCAACGGGGATCGGCAACGGCTGCACGGTACAGATCGTTAAGGAGTGAAAAAGTGTTAAAAGGTATTATCAGAGGAAACATCGTTTCCACGAGAAAACAAGAATCGTTGGTAGGCTCGAAATTTATGGAAGTGGAGCTTATCAAAAACAATCAATTAACCGGGGAATATTTGATCGCGGTGGACAGCGTAGGGGCAGGTATCGATGAAACGGTACTCATCACTACGGGTAGTTCCGCACGTTTGGCGTTGAACAATACGTCCGCGCCGTGCGACGCGGTTATCGTCGGTATCGTAGATTAAAAAAAAGTTTCATCTCGGAAAAAGTAGGTAGTAGGTATGGACTTTAAGGAACAATTACAACGAGCAGGAATCGTAGGCGCAGGCGGCGCTGGTTTTCCCTCTTACGCAAAATTGGCGCAAGGGGCAGATTTGCTTGTCGTGAACGGCGCGGAATGCGAACCTTTACTGTATACCGATTATTACTTATTACTCCGTGAAATGCCGATGGTATTAGACGGGATTCAAGCGATTTTAAAACAGGCGGGCATTCCGCTTGCGCTGTTGTGCGTAAAAGCGCATACGGCAAAACGCTTGGGGCTTAGCGACGGTATCGAACTTGCAAGCAATATACGCTTAAAAGTTTTACCCGACGTTTACCCGATGGGCGATGAAATCAGTTTGATTTATCAAGCCACGGGCAGAGTGGTTCGTCCCGGCAATTTACCCATTACGGCAGGCGTTATCGTGTATAACGTAGAAACTTTGTATAACGTAGCGGCGGCGTTGAAATTTTCTGCACCCGTTACGATGAAATGGCTGACAATCGGCGGGGATATCCCCAACCCTATCGTGACGAGAGTGCCGATCGGCGTATCGATTGTAGAGCTATTTGAAAAAAATTCGATTACAATCCCCCAAGACCACGTCGTATTAGACGGCGGGCCTTCGATGGGGAAAATGATAAATCCGTACACGGCGGTGGTAACGAAAACGACGAAAGGATTGTTGATTTTACCGCAAACGTGTGCGGCGGTAGAAAGTAAGCGCATAGACGGAGAAAAATCGATTGCGCGCGCGGAAACGGCGTGTTGTCAATGTACGCGTTGTACCGATTTATGTCCAAGAGGCTTGCTCGGCTATCCGTTAGAACCGCATAAAATGGTACGCACGGCAAAAGGCGCTGCGAAAGTGATGCCGGAAATGGTACTTGCCGCTACCCTTTGTTGCGGTTGCGGAATTTGTGAAACGCTGGCTTGCTGTCAAGGCATTTCGCCCAGAGCGGTTATCAACGAATACAAAGCCTTACTCGCTAAAAACGGTATGCGGTTTATCGCAAAAGAGGACGTGGAAGTGACGGCGGAACGCGAATACCGTATGATTCCTTCCGAGCGTTGGGCGAGCGTATTAGGCGTAGCAAAATTTGATAAAGTGCCCGTATTCAAAGGCGAAAACACAGATTTTGAAAGGGTAGAAATTGCGCTCAAACAACACATCGGCGCGCCGAGTGTAGCGGTGGTGCAAGACGGAGCTAAGGTAAATAGAGGGGACGAAATTGCAAAGTGCGCAAACGGTTTGTCCATTTGTCAACACGCAAGCATTACGGGCGTCGTAACGGTAGAAAACGGCGGAAAAATTAGAATAGATAAGGTAAATTACAATGTTTAAGTCGGTAGGTGTGATAGAATTAAAGAGTATTCCCAAAGGCGTAGAGGCGACGGACGCCGCACTCAAAAGCGCGGGCGTGGAAATGGTTTCCGCGCACCCTGCGTGCCCCGGGAAATACGAAATTATTTTGACGGGTTCGATTTCCAACGTACAAGCGGCGGTGGACCACGTTCGTACGAAATTTGAAAATTACGTCATCGATTGTTCGGTAATGGGTAGAATTGACGAACAAGTAATAACGGCGTTATTCGGTACGCAAACAACGGCGAAAAAAGGCTCGTTGGGCTTGCTGGAAACGTTCTCCGCGGCAACGGCGATTAAGGCGGCGGACGTTGCCGTAAAGACGGCGAAAGTGGAAATTTTCGACCTGCGCGTTTCTCGCGGTATGGGCGGAAAAGGCGTTATTATGCTTACGGGCGAAGTGGGCGACGTGACGGCTGCGATTGAGGCGGGCGCAAATTATGCAAAAACGTCGGGTATGCTTTCCTCGTATTCGATTATTGCAGCACCGCACGAGGAACTTTGGGAACAAATATAAAAAAGGCTATACGGTATGGAAACAATCAAATTCGTTGTAGAAAAGAGTGCAAGAATTGACAACTTAATAGACGATTTATACGCGAAAATGCCGGAAATCGAGTCTTCTCGCGGAATCTTGATTACGGAAAGTTATCAAGCGAGTGAAGATTTGCCTATTATTCGCCGTCGTAGCGCGGCGTTTGCGCATATCTTAAAAAATATTCCTATCGTGATTCGCGATAAAGAATTGATTGTCGGTAGCGCAACGGTTGCGCCGAGAGGCTGTCAAGTATTCCCCGAATATTCGTACGAATGGTTAGAAGCGGAGTTTGAAACGGTCGCAACGCGCGCGGCTGACCCGTTTTATATCAGCGAAAAGACGAAAGCGGATTTGCGCGCGGTGTATCCTTATTGGAAAGGCAAAACCACGAGCGATTTGGCAAAAGCGAACATGGCGCAAGCGGCGTACGACGCGTTTGTCAAGCACGGCATTTTTACGCCCGGTAATTATTTTTATAACGGCATCGGGCACGTTAACGTCAATTATGAAAAAGTATTAAAAATCGGTTATCGCGGAATTATGGACGAGGCGAAATCCGCTTTATCCGCGTTGGACGTGAGCGACCCCGAATACGTTAGCAAATCCAATTTCTTAAACGCGGTCGTTGAAAGCTGCGAGGCGGTTATCACGTATGCAAAACGATACGCTTCGCTCGCTGCGGATATGGCGAAAGCGGAGAGCAACGCTTGCCGTAGAGAAGAGCTGGAAAAAATCGCCCGTAACTGTACGCACGTACCCGAATACGGCGCAAGGGATTTTTACGAGGCTTGTCAATCGTTTTGGTTTGTACAACTGTTATTGCAGGTAGAATCGAGCGGACACTCCATTTCTCCCGGTCGTTTCGATCAATATATGTATCCCTACTATAAAAAGGATATCGAAAGCGGAAATATTACCCTCGAACAAGCGCAAGAGTTGATCGATTGTATTTGGGTAAAACTCAACGATATCAACAAAGTGCGCGACGCGGTATCCGCAGACGGATTTGCGGGATACGGTATGTTCCAAAACTTAATCGTCGGCGGGCAGGATATATACGGGTTAGACGCGACCAACGATTTGTCGTATATGTGTTTAGAAGCTTCTATGCACGTACCTTTACCGCAACCTTCCATCTCCATTCGCGTATGGAACGGTTCGCCCGAAAGCTTGCTTATAAAAGCGGCGGCTTTGACGAGATTGGGCACGGGCTTACCCGCGTACTATAACGACGAAATTATCATTCCCTCCATCATGGCGAGAGGGCTTTCGCTGGAAGACGCGAGAGATTATTGCATTATCGGTTGCGTAGAACCGCAAAAGGGCGGTAAAACGGACGGTTGGCACGACGCGGCGTTCTTTAATATGTGCCGTCCTATGGAGTTGGTATTTTCCAACGGTATGGATAAGGGAGTACAAATCGGACCGAGAACGGGCGACGTTGCGTCTATGCAAACGTTTGACGAATTTTACAACGCTTATAAAACGCAGCAAAGCCATTTTATTAAATTGCTTGTAAACGCGAACAACGCCATCGATACGGCGCACGCAACGAGATGTCCGTTGCCCTTCCAATCGTGTATGGTAGAAGATTGTATCGGCAGAGGTAAATCGTTACAAGAAGGCGGCGCGGTGTATAACTTTACGGGCCCGCAAGGCTTTGGTATTGCGAATAATACCGACGGATTATTAGCGATTAAACAACTCGTATTCGAAGAGAAAAAGACGACGCTCAAAGAACTGCGCGACGCGTTGAAAGCGAATTTTGGTTACCCGCTCGATCAAGCGGCGGCGGAAAAACGCATTTGCGAAGTGGCAAATAAGCTTGTGCAAGAAGGCGTTACCCTCAACGAAACGGTGGTGCGCACCATTTATCAAGAAGTGGTCGAAGGCTCGCTGTCAGAAACGCAACGAGCGAGATATCAAGAGATCAAACACTTGATTGACGACACCTGCCCCAAATACGGCAACGATATTTACGAGGCGGATATGTTTGCGCGCGACGTTGCAAACACGTACACCAAAGAAGTAGAAAAATATAAAAATCCGCGCGGCGGCGTATTCCAAGCAGGGTTATACCCCGTATCGGCAAACGTTCCTTTGGGTGCGCAAACGGGCGCAACCCCCGACGGAAGATTAGCCTATACGCCGATTGCGGACGGCATCGGACCTGCGTCGGGCAGAGATAAAAAAGGACCTACGGCAACGGCGAACTCGGTAGCCAAACTCGAACAATGCGTGGCAAGTAACGGTACTTTGCTTAACCAAAAATTCCATCCTTCCGCATTATCGGGTATGTCGGGTTTAACCAAATTCGTGGCGTTGATTCGTTCGTATTTCGACCAAAAGGGCATGCATATGCAATTTAACGTCGTTACGAAAGAAACGCTTTTAGACGCGCAAAAGAACCCCGAAAAGTACAAGACGCTGGTTGTGCGCGTGGCGGGCTATAGCGCGTTGTTTACCACGCTTTCCCGTTCTTTGCAAAACGATATTATCAACCGTACCGAGCAAGGATTTTAAGGCAAAAAAACATTAAAAAAAGGCAAACGATCGCATGAGCATCTATCAAACGAAAGGACGTATTTTCAATATACAGCGTTTCTCCATCCACGACGGACCGGGGATACGTTCCATCGTCTTTTTTAAGGGCTGTTATATGCGTTGTGCGTGGTGTTGCAATCCCGAATCCCAGTCGTACGAAATACAATCTATGCAAGAAAACGGCAAGGAAAAAATCGTAGGCAAGGACGTGACGGTAGAAGAAATTTTACCCGAACTGCTTTCCGACATGCCGTATTATCGCAGGAGCGGCGGGGGTATTACCTTATCGGGTGGGGAAATTTTAGCGCAACCCAAGTTCGCCCGCGATTTGCTCCGCGCTTGCAAAGAAAACGGCTTGCATACGGCGGTGGAATCGACGGCATACGCCTCGTTTGATATCATCGAGCAAATACTGCCGTATTTAGATTTGTATTTGCTGGATATCAAGCATATGGACTCGGCAAAGCACAAAGAATACACGAGCGCGCCCAACGAGTTGATTTTGGAAAACGCGAAAAAAATAGCGCAAAGCGGCGTGCAACTCATTATCAGAACGCCCGTTGTTCCCGGGTTTAACGATCGTGCGGAGGAGATAAAAGCGATTGCGAAATTTGCGGCGAGTTTGCCCGGCGTGGAAGAACACCACTTGTTGCCGTATCATCGTTTGGGACAGGATAAGTACGCAGGATTAAATAGAAATTACGCACTCAAAGAAATAGAGCCACCGTCTAAGGAAAAGATGGAGTATCTTTTAAGCGTGGCGCAAGAGAGCGGTTTAAAATGCCAAATCGGCGGTTAAATAGGAGAAACAGGTATGCAATTACAAGATAAAATGACGATTATTCAAGAATTTGTCCCCGGTAAGCAAATTACCCTTTGCCATATTATCGCAAATCCCGGGGAAACGTTATATACCAAACTCGGCTTAGACCCGCAAACGGATTATACGAAAAGCGCTATCGGCGTATTGACGGTTATTCCCTACGAAAGTGCGGTTATCGCGGCGGATATCGCGATGAAATCGTCAGGCGCGGAAATCGGTTTCGTGGATAGGTTTACGGGTACGCTGATTATCACGGGCAGCGTTTCGTCGGTAGAGGCGGCGTTTACGGCGATTAGAGAATATTTCATCAATAAACTTGGATATATTTGTTGCGAGTTAACGAAAACCTAATGAAAAAATTAATGTTACTCGGCAGAGTGGCGGCGGGTAAAACGACTTTGACGCAAGCTTTGCGCGGTGAAGAAATTAAATATTATAAAACGCAGTACGTCAATTATTTGGACACGGTCATCGACACCCCCGGAGAATATACCGAACGCAGAGAAACGAGCGGGGCGTTGGCGCTGTATGCCTACGAGGCGGACGTAGTGGGCTTGGTGCTTTCCGCAAACGAGCCGTACTCCATTTTTTCGCCTTGTTTAACGAGTATGGTCAACCGTGAAACGATAGGGATTATCACGGGCATCGATAAACCGGACGCGAACGTGGAAAGGGTAAGGCGGTGGCTGCAACTGGCAGGCTGCAAAAAAATATTCCCCGTCAGTTCTATCACGGGCGAGGGAATTGCCGATTTGGCGGCGTTTTTACAAGAGGATACGCCAACGAAATCGGGGCAAAAACGCGAAAAACCCGTTATAAAACAATCGGCTGAAAGAGAAAAGGCGTTGCCTACTTGGTTATTGTAAAGAAAATTACGAAGGAATACGATTATGAGTAAAACGAAAATCATCGCTTTTGCGAACAATAAAGGCGGTAGCGGTAAAACGACTACCTGTTCGAACGTAGGTTGCGCGATGGCGTTAGAGGGATATAAAGTGCTGATGATAGACGGCGATATGCAAATGAACTTGACCATTTCCTATTTTGACGAGGAACGGGCTTTGGAATTTGCACAAAGCGGTAAAACCATTCACACGGCTGTTAAAGAAGAGAAAGACATATCCGATTTTATTGCCCATACGGACGTGGACGGCTTGGATATCGTTCCCTCGTCCTCGTTGATGAGTTCGATTGAATTCGATTTGTTTGCAAAATGGCAAAGAGAATGGATATTGACCAAGTGTTTGGAAAAAGTGTGCGCGGAGGGGTACTACGATTACGTATTGATCGACTCGCCTCCTACGCTCGGCGGTTGGGTAATGAATATTATGTGCGTAGCCGATTATTTGATTATTCCCGTTGAGGCAAGCCCTTGGGGATTGTTTGGTTTGGCGAACATGTTCGAGTTTTGCAATCAAGTGCAAAAAATCAGTCCAAAGTTGCAAATTTTGGGGATCGCTATTACCAAAGCGGATGAACGGAAAAAGTACTTTAAACAGACGCTTGAAACGTTACAGGCGCTTGAGGGCGTTACTTTGTTTTCTACGTATATACGTGTAGATAGTGCAATAGAATGGGCGCAGGATAGCAGCCGTCCCGTCGTTGATTTTAAAAAGACGAGTCGGAGCGCTATGGAATATAAACAACTTACAAAGGAGATTATAGACAATGTCAATCGGTAAAAGTGCACTTAAAAGAGTAGAAAATAACGGGTATTCGAACGTGAAAACGGATGCGCCGGACATGCAAAACAGCCACGTAATCGCGGCACCGGCTCAAGAGGTGACGGAAAAATTGATTACCCCTATCGAAAATAAAACGTCGGCAACCAAAAAGACGGCTAAAAAAGTTTCCGCAGCCAAGAAAAAGAACGGATTTGTAACGTGTTTACTTGGCGAAGAATTGCCGTATTATTTATTGTAATCCACGAAAGGATACTAAACGCCCAAAGCCAAAACGGCTTTGGGCGTTTTATCGTTTATGAGGTCGATCGTATCTACTATACGCAAGGTTGTCCAAATATACGAAAGACAATACAAAACCCCGATTTCTCAACGAGAATCGGGGTTTTGTGGTGCCGCTGGCCGGACT
>JAZSMB010000045.1:0-3256 GCA_045535685.1 Candidatus Scatosoma sp. | reverse complement strand
CTCATCGCTTGGTATACCCTTTGATAGCAACGCAACAATTCCCCTTTGGGAAATTTCGCCGCCTGTTCCCGATTCTTTTTCGCAACGAATTCTTTCACGCCCAAAGCGGACGCAATTTCCGCATCGCTACCGCGCATTACCGACGTTTCGTATAAGCTTTTAAAATACGAAGCAAGCGAAGATAATAGCGAAAGTTCGTTAAACCCTTTCGTGGATAAATCGGTTAAAATTTTCATAAAAACCGAGTAGTTTTTCCGCGCGAGCGCATTCGTCAACTCGTAGAGTTTATACTCCGCATCCGGATAGACTAGCGCGTCCACGACTTCGTCGGTTAAGCGCTCCAGCGACGACGCTTGGCAATATCCAAGCAGTTTTTCCGTTTCTTTGGATATGCGCGACATATCGAACGTGCAATAGCTTGCCAGCTTTCCGCAAGTAACGCCGTCCGCGTATACCCCCGCGCGCTTGCAGGTAAGATAAATCCAACGTTTGATCGTTTCTTCATCCGATTTTCCGCAATCGACGTACGTGACGTTCGGCTTTTTTGCAAAGGATACGCTACCCGTTTTGGGTTTTGCGCTATTGACAATCATCAAAAGCCCTTGCGGAGGCGGATTTTCAAATAAGTCGCTTAAATACGTTTCGTATTCTTTCTCAGTAGGATAAAATTCCGTCACGCGCACCACTCGTCTTTCGCTGATAAACGGAAATGCGTTGAGTGCGTCGGCAATCGAGCGCATTTGCTCGCCTTTGAGTGCGCTACCGTCTAAGGAAATATAATCGAGCGTGGGTTCTTGCAAAAAACGCGTTTTGAGCATACTTTCGCCCTTTTCGCGAAAATACCCTTCTTCCCCCTCGAACAGGTAAATGGGTTTCGCGCCGTTTTCATCGGTAAATTTCTTAAAATCAACGTATTTCAAAGCTAAAACCTCCTTTACCGTATTTTTCCTTTTACATTATAACATACCTTCTCGCAAAAAGCAAGAACTTGGCGCAGATTTTTACCGCGTTTTCACAAACTCAACGCGTACACGGTTATTGCAAACGCCGTAAAACAAACGAGTGCAAATATTCTTCTAACGCGCGGGGTTAAGTTGAATTTATCCGAGCAAAACGCAACGCCTAAATAATAACAAATCATGCTGCCGTATTCTACGTGTATCGAAGTGATACACAGCTTGGAAAAATCGAAAATTTGAAAGACGAGCAATAAACCCGACCATATCAGCGTAGGCAGATATAAAACCAGCGAACTTATACCAACCGGCAACAAACTTGCAAGCAAAACCAAGAGCAACAGCGCCGAAAAAGTCGCCGTCACGAGCGGTACGAACAACCAGTTTAAAAGCGTCGCAAACCCCGACAAATACCCAAACGCCCACAAACAAATGGGTGCGGTTGCGATTTGTGCCGCCGTACTTGCGCAAACGTAGGACACGCAAGCGTTTTTAACGCGCTCCCAAATTTTAGGCGGATGATTGAGCCTTTCGTAATGAATGGTTTCTACTTTACAGCCTTGCATTTTCGCTTGCGCGTGGTCGAGTGCGAAATTGAGCATACGTGCAAGCGGACGCGTGAGCATCGTCATTCCGTAGCAAGCACCAAACGATAACGCAAACCCTACTTGAAATACGTCGATGGGCGAAAGGAGTAATACCGCGATCGCCGCCGCGCCAAGCGATTCTAATAAGTCTTTCCCAAAACCGACCAAACGCGCAATATACGCGCACAGGCACATCACAATCGCGCGTACGATGGACGAAGAGAATCCGCATACGCCGCCGTATAACGTGAGTACGCTTGCTAAAAAGACAAACCGCGCTATTTTGGATAATTTACGCAGCCGCGTCTTTTCTAATAACCAGCCTACGAACACGAATAACGCACCCACGTGCAAACCGGATACCGCAAACACGTGCGCGATTCCGCCGTAGCGCATATTGCCTAACAGCCCGTCGTCCATAAACGAAGTATCGCTGAGCAATACCGCAAGCGTAACGGAGGCGGTCGTTTCGTCCATCCCCGCCTGCACGGCGTCCTTTATCCGCGTACGCAACCACGGAAAAAGTGAAAACGGCGTATCTATCACTTGACAATTATCCGCTTGAAGCTTATAGCGGATATCGTCCGCAATCGTATATACGCGCAGTCCGTTTTCGTCCGTTAATTTGTTATCCGTATACAGCTTTCCCGTCAGCAATAATTCGTTGCCGTCGTCTATTCTTTGCAAAAACGAGGCGGGCAGGTACGCAACGAGTTTACCGTTTAACCCTTTTCCGTCTACGAAAATATTATTTATAATCAGCTCCGTTCCAAAGTTTACTTCTCGACAAGATACAACTTTGCCACTCACGCTTACGTACTCGCCGTCGTATAATTGTGCCTGCGAAAAACGGTGCGTTTGCAATAAAAACGCGCCAAGCCCGATCAAGAATGCAAGCGTCAGCAACGCGGTGCGTTTGCATATAGAGCGGAAGGAAGGTGTTTTGCGTAAAAAGAAAAGCGACCCGCCTACGATAGACGCGCCGAGTATCAACCACCAAAGCGAAAGATGATAAACGATAACAAAATACGCAAAGAAAATACCCAAACACAAACAAACGCCGCTAAACGCAACCGGGCGGAAGTTAAAAACTTTATCTTCCGCCGCGGTATTTACGTTGTTTTGTTGATTTTCTTCCATTTACTCTTCTTTTGTGTTTCAATGTTTATGCAAGGGAAATTCGATCGGATACCGAGCGCACGAACAAGCCTTTTTCCTCGCCAAGCGACACGCATTCGTTTACGTAAGCGACAAACTTATCACTCGGTTTTGCAATATGCAGCACGGACGACACGATGGTATTAATTTCGTCCATATACAACGCCACCTTATCTTCCAGCGCGCCGCGGATAATCGCTAAAATTTCATACGGCGAATAGTCGGTTTCCACTTTACGAATAGGCTCGCCCGCCTCCACGCGATACTTATCATACCCCGTCCATTTGTCCGTTTTATGATAATACGTCGTACCAAGTACCTTTTCAAACTTAAATCCGCACAGCGCAACGAGTGCCTGCATACGGCTTTCTACTTTACTGCCGTATTTGGTAATACCCAAACTTGCCAAGCATCTACGCACCAAAAACTCGTGCGAAATCGGCTCTTCTACCGCTACGATGTTTTTCAAGCGCGATAAAATTTAAGTCGGATCGTAGCCATGTCGTTCTGTGAGCCAAGGAGTTGTGTGATGAAATTGTCTTCCTAAGACCGCTT
>JAZSMB010000198.1:0-8281 GCA_045535685.1 Candidatus Scatosoma sp. | reverse complement strand
CAAGCCGCATATCCGTTGATATCGCAAAACGCAGTCGGCACGAAACAATCGTAACCGCTCTCGTTTTCCACGTCGATTACGACGCAGCGCGTCCCCACTTTTTTATCTATATACGTAAGCACGTACTTCCCGTCCGCAACGCCTTGATCGCATACCTGCCCCTCGCATTTTGGATTCATCGCTATGTCCAAATCAAGTTTTCGAACGCTTGCTCCATGCAAAAGATGTACCCCTTGCTCCGTCAAAAAAGCAACCTTATCCCCTTGCTCCTTCATCACGCAAACGGAATCGCCGAAAATATTTCCGCCGTCAAAGAGTACTTTTTCCACGACGAAATCATTGCCCTTCCCTCGCACTTTTACCCTAAAAATACCCCGCGAACAAAAGACAACGACGCAATCGTCCAAACCGACCATCGCAACGATTTTCCCCGCCGACGACGGTAAACGGATTTTGCCCACGTTCTCGTTATCCACCGTCGTATTTGCAAAATCAAAGGCAGCAAAGTAAGCGATTTCGTTTTCCGCCGTCCCGCAAAACACCCTGCCTTGCGCGCTACAACCAACAGGCAAAAATGCATCTCTGGAGTGGAACGTCAAATCTCCGCTTGCTCCCGAATAAGTCGCATATCCCGCGCCACCGACGAACACCACGACGTCCTCCACGTCGTTCCGCGTCGAAAACGTATGTACGTGCGTGCTAAATTGTGCGCGCAACATCCAGCCGTTCGCACCGTAAATATACAGCGTTCCCGTTTTCGTCAAACACGCAAGTCGCTGGGTTTTCGTATCGTCCAAAAACCAAAAAAACGTTTGCGGCGCAGCGTTTAGCGCAACGTTGGATACGACGATACCGTTTTCGAGCGTAAACGGTTTTAACCCCACCCCCGCGCACAAAACGCCGTTTTCAATCGCGCAATTTTTCCGTTCGTCGACGCGTACAGCCGTCAACGGATATTCCAAACGGCCACGCGAAGAAAAACGCGTGTATTTTTTAACCCATTTTCGCACACGCAACGGCAACGTTTTTTTATAAAACGCTACGCTCATACCCACCTCCGCGACGCAATTTTTTTATTTGGAGTCGCTTTATACACCGCAGCAATCGCGTCTTTATATTTTCGATCCCAAACCCCCGCTTCTGCAAAAAGCCCGTTTTGAATCGCATACTCCGCCGCCATGCCGTAAGCAAACAAGCGCACGGAAACGTGCAAACCAAAATCGCTTTCATCGTTTAACGATTTCTTTTCAGGTGTGTACGAATAACGGATTTTTAATTTTCCCGACTGCGTTTTTAAGTACTGTGGAAAGAGTTGAAATTTTAAAGCGTTGCCTTGCCCGTCCTGCACTTCCACAATCCGTACCGCAGCGCGGTCGAGCTGAGAAAAAAACACCGCGCCCGTTTGAGAAACGAGTTCTTCTTCCGCATACAGCGGTAAATAATCCAAAGCGAGTTCATTTTCTACGGTATGAAAGCACTCCAGCAATTCTTCCGTCAATTTTTTCCCCGCAGACGCGCCACCGTCCAAATAATCCGATACCTCTTGATATTTCCCGATTTTCCTTGCCGTCTCCAACAAAATTTCTTTAACCGTCATTATTTTTACCCCCTTTTAATTACACCCGTGTCCACGTTCAACGCGTACACGGGTGGGTCCTTTTCGCATAAAACTCTATTTTAAGCGATTACTAAAAGCAATTATTCCTCGTTGATCTCACTCAGTCTTACTTGCCCGCAAGGACGTTCACACATAAGTTCAGCATATTTAACCAACGTAGCGGTATAAACGGGTTTACCGGGAACTTGTTTTAAAATTTTACCGTCTTCCCCTTCCAACCACTTCCAATCGCAAAGTTGATGCAACACGAAATCGTCGGTATTAAGAAGATACATCGTACCTTTCGGACAGAAACGATCGGTCACAAGCGGAACGCCGTAAAAATCCAACGCCTTAAATCCACCTTTCAGCTCAATCGTGGGCAAAGTAATGCCTTGCGAACGCAAATAATTACAAAGCGCACGTCTTACGCCGACCGTACAAATAATCAAATTGATACGTCCGCCCGATTGTTCTTCTGCACTATCCATCAGCGACTGTATAACGTCGTCGGCAATATCGCCTACGCGCGTTGCCACAATAGGACGCATAAACGCATTACGCGTTTGCGTTCTATCCACGCCGTAAAGATCATTATCAACGTCGAAAATGGCTTGCAAACCGGTTAACTCGCAATCCTTACTACCATGCAAATACATTACGTTCGTTCCCCTTGCGTGCTCGGAAACCGCCGAACCTGCAAAATGTACGCGATTATTTTGATAATCCACTCCGACAACTTTGCGCGCTTGCAATTCATCAATCGCCTCGCCGTCCTCCGTGTAAAAATCAACGAACATGCCTTCCACGAAATTCTTAACCGACGTAACTTGCACCGCGTTTCCGCTCACCGTGTCCACTTTGCCTAACCACCCGCTACCGTCGCCGTATAACATTCTACCAAAATTGAATTTCGCGTTTTGATAAAGCGCGTCCATTTCTTCATTGAGCAAATTCACGAACGCCCCGTCGTTGTTTGCCGCCGCGCGGAGTGCCTTATCCGAAATTTCAATCGTACCGTACAAGTTTTTAAGCGTACTTACGAGTTGTACACGGGTTGCCTCGTCATTCGTAGGCAAGTCGCCCGTTTCGCTACCGGCAATCAAACCGCCGCCAACGCCCACGCGCACCACCTTTCGTACGTCCTTACCAACGACGTTTACCGTTTTCTTTTCGAGTTTCGCCAATAACGGATTCGCCTTCGAATCAAGAGATTCTTTTACCGCATCCAAATAAAACGATTTTAATACGCTATCTGCACTTTCAATAGTTACCATATTTTTTTACTCCTTTTTTACTCTATTTTTCTAATTTTTTTAACGCTTGTAAAGCCATCGTTCCCGCTTCCGAAAACGATCTGGCTTTCAAAGGTGGCGCGGCAAGCGTTCCCCCACCCCCCTGCATCAACGGCGCGCCGCTTTTTTTGAGCGACGAAAGATATTCTCCGATGATCTGCAATCGCACACCCTCGTCACGGCTCACTCTTTCCAAAAGTTCTTCGCGGGAAAGCGTCGGTTTATCACACTCTTCCACGACAGGCGAAACGCTCTTTTGTTGCACGTTAGGCGCAACGCCGCCTCCCGCTTCGCTCCTCTCTAAGCTCCCCGTACTTTGCACTTCCTGCGCAACTTCTACCGTTTGCGCAATCGGTTGCTCGCTCTCCCCTGCGTTTTCCGTTTGCACGGTCGCAGCCGCCCCCTCGCCGCCGACAACGCCGTCTGCTTGGCTATTTCCGTCGGGTTCGTTTTGGTAAAGTCCGCCGTCGCCGCAAACCGCGTTCTCCGTTTCGATTTCAGCTACAAATCGATCGAACGCGCGTTCCTGCGCCCTTCTTTGCGCCGCGTTTTCACGGAGTTTTTCCACCCCGCCTACGCCGCTTTTTCGTTCTTCTCCGCCCGAATTTTCCGCCGCCTTTTCCAACGCTTTGAGTCGTTGGCTACGTCTTGTAAATTCCGCCTCCAACGCCTCGTACGCTTTCACAAGGGCGTTCACGTCCTTAAATTTCGCTAAAACCGTCTGGTCCTTTTCCGCACGCTCCCCTTGCGTCGGCACCGTTGCACGCGCAACCGACCCCGTAGCGCCATTTTCCTTGTAAACGTTCTCCTTAACTTGCATATTTATTCTCCTTTATCTTGTTTTTCCATCTTTTTATGCACTGCGATATGCTCCAACACCCTCGCCTTTACTTGCGCTTTGTTTTTCATCGCCTTATACTCGGACGAGAGTAAAAACCGCGTATGCTCGTTGATATGTAGTAAGTGATCGTCAAACTCGTCCACTTCCGCCGCTTGCGTTTTCAAATCCAAATTCTCTTCCGCCGCCTTTCCGATATGCAACGAGGAAATATCCCGCGCGTTTTCGAAACTGCCAAACCCAAACGCCTCTAAAATACGGTTCTTGTTCTCCACCGTAAGTTTTCCCTCGCCGTCCGTCAAAATCCCCGCCTCGTAGAGTTTCAACAAAATCTCCCTCTTTTCTTCAGGCGAATTGACTTCCGCCGCCTCAAATTGCACGTCGCTCACGGCAAGTTCACTTGCGTTGAAATAGTAAACGTGCGTTTTCTTATTCTCCCCCGTCAGCGTCATGAGCCGAGCGTTGCCCGCGCATTGACGATACAAACGAAGCACCTGCCTCGCCACCGCTTTCATCGCGCGTTCCACGTTAAAAATCGTAGCCGACAGCCTCGCCTCGTCTTGCTCTAACAAAAGCTGCAACCCCGTCGCACTCGTCACCCTCGCCGGGGTAGAATTTTGCGAAAGATCGCTCACACCCGAGATGAGTGCAAACTCTTTTTCCAACCATTCTTCTTCCGCCGCAAACTCTGTGGGCATCTTCCCGCAATCGAGCATTTCAGGCGCTTTTCCGCCCTGACGGTAAACGAGTACCTTCCCCGGCAAAAGCCCTTCTTCCGCCAACTCGTCCACGTCCACCGCGCCGTCCTCTACCGTCAAAACGCCCATAGACAAGCGATTCAAAAATTCGTGTTTTCGATTGCGTACGGCGTTGTACGCACGCTGTACGGGGATTAATCTATCAACGATACTCGCTCCGAAAAACGCACCGGGTAAACGCATACAATCTTGCTTGACGAAGGGAAAATCCCGCTCTCCGCGCTCGCCGTTTTGATAGGGCAAATCCCCCTCGAAAAGCAGACGATCCCCCGCCACGATCTCCACGCGCCCTTTCGGAAACGCCGTACAAGGCCGCGTGTATCGCTCGATCAAAATCACGGCGTTTTCTTCCGTAGTATATACAGCACCGCCGTCTGCCAACGGCAGTTTACCCGCCGTGGGCTGACTGTACGAAAACGCGGCAACTTGCGACAGTTCTTCCCCTTTTAACGCCACGCCGAAATTTTCGAAAATATACCCCGCAGACACCACTTTTGCGTGAATCAAACTATCCACGTCCTCCCAGTTTTCCGCGTGCAATTTATCGGGAAAAATCTCAAACGGCGACACCACGCTCACTTGTACTTCCCCCTCGAAAATAGGCGCGCCCTGCTCGTCAACGGCTACCTGCCTGCCACCTTGCTCGTTCCAAGCCACCTTGTAAAAAGCCGATCCGCACACTTCTGACCAAGTGGTAACGCGCGAAACGATTTGCGAAAAATCAATACGCTCTTGCACGTATTTGAGTACCCCCGTCGCGAGTTTTGCCGCTTTCAAATCGCTATCTTCGTCAGAAAAAGCACGTACGCGCAAAGCAGGGCGTACCTTTTCCAGTTTCGCCATTCTCGATTCGATTGTAGGCGCAATATGGTTAAACACCCTGCGCGATTGCCAGTAAAAGCGCGCGTCCTCCTGTTCCACGCCCCCAAACGGCGATACGTCGCAATATTGATTTCCGCTAAAGAAATTCATATTGAGTATCCACCCGTTTTCCACGCTACGTCTTTGCTCCCGTCTGCTCTCAAAATCAGCGATAATCTCCGCCACGAGTTTTTTCTCGCGCAGCGCTTTTTCGCTTTCTTCCCGTTTGATTTCACTTGTCGATTTCGTCATATTTTAACTCTCCTTTTTTGTTCTAACCACACGTTTTCTCGGCTTTGGACGCGGCTTTTTCGCTACCGTTTCCTTTGCCTTATCCACCTTTTTTACCGTATTACTTTTTACGGCTTTTGCACCTCCATCGCATACCTGCCCCGCACTTTCCGCCGTTTTTAGCACCTCGATCAGCCGTTTCTTTTCCCTTTCCAACTCCTCGTCGGAAAGCGTTTCCACCCCCACGGCACTCCCATCGCCAAGCAGTAGCTGCACCGCTTTCAAATCGGGCGGTACGTCCTTTTTGATCCGCTTTCGCTTGGTGAGTTTCAGCTCCCCGTTCACCTCCGCAAACTCTTCCGTCACTTCAGCGACCTGAAAGCCCAGCGCCACCTTCAAAAGCGCGTCTTCCAACTTTTCTTTTCCCTGCATTTCTCCCCCTTATCAACTTTCCATTTTCCTGCGCCGCGCCCGCCTTAGCAAAGCTTCTTTTTCCTTTTGTATTGCCGTCGGTTCTTGCTTACAAGGCGTATTTTTCGGCCGCGTCATCAAATAATACCGCATCTCGTCTAAAGCGTGATCGTCCACCTTTTTAGGCACGTCGCCGCTCCCCCAGTAATACCCTTTTAGCTCTCTTATCAGTTGCACGCAGTTTGCAAAAATGTAAATATTCGGCTTGCCGTTTTTCACGTTCAAATAACTCTTCACCCGCGCAATCCCAGAAAACAAATCCTTGTCCACGTCAGGGTTTACGAGTATATCCCGCTCGTAAAATAGCTCGGCAACGCTTTTCACGCTCGCCAACGTATGTTGCTTTGCCGCGCTGTCAATGAGTGCGTTCAGCCGCCCGCGCCCGTCCGTTTTCCAGCCCAGCTTTTGCGAAATTTCCTTAATCTTTTGCGCGTGATAATCGATATCCCTACCCGCCTCGAAATGCTCGGCAATCACGTACACGTTATCATCAAAATCCACCGCGTACCAATGCGCGGACAGCGGATTGTTTAAGCCCGGGTCAATGGAAATATTATCCTGCCACTCTTTGGGCACGGCAAACGGCTCAATTACGTGCACCCGTTCGTCAAATTCAGGATAAACAAGCCCTTCTTTGGAGGCAAATTTTCCGTATCGGCGCGTTTGCAAAGTCTGCTCGTCCATACTCCGCTCCAAAGCGGCAATTTCCTTCTCGTTTAAGTAAGGGTTATCGCTCCACTCCATAAACTCGTACCAAACTTCCGGGTCGGAAAATCGGTTGAGATACACGTCGTTATACACGAACGTAAACCCTTTGAGCGGCGTCATCGTGCCGAAAATATCCCCCTCGCGGTCAATGACGCGCATACGGCATTCTTCATAAATATCCACAGGCGGCTCTTCGTCAAACCACACGAAATCCAGCGACGTCCCTTGAAATTTCTCTCGACCTTGATCGCAGCTTTTAAACCCGATTTGCGACACGCCCCCAAATACGTTTTTCACCCTGATAAAGTCGATTACCCCGCTTTCAGGAGAATCCTTTCTTCCGCTGAGCATCACGATGCTTTCAATCCAATCGGGGCGCAAATAGCGCAAAATTTTCTTTTGTGCAACGTCGCGCTGTACCTGCGTGGATAGAGAAACCACCCAACCGCTCACGTCCCTTTTATTTTCGCGGTACGGATGCACGCCGCGCGCCATATACACGCACTCCACCGCCCCGCATTCCGTTTTTCCCGAGCGGTTGCCGCCAAACACCCATCGGTTGCGTTTTTGACAGCGATGAAAGGCAAGCTGTTTTTGATGAATTTTTTCGCCCGTGTTGTACTGCGCCAAAAAATCCACCGCCCTGCGCCGCTCCTGCTCTTTTTCAATTTGCTTTATCTTTTCTACAATTTCTCTCATAATTTCCGTCAATCTTGCAAAATCGCCCTTGTCTTTTTCATTATAATCGTACGCATGAAAAAGTATATTTTGTCGGCGCTGTTGCCCGTTTTCATCTTTCTATATACCCTCATTCCCACCCTCGGCGCAGGCAATTTCGCCCCGCACGCGCCTACCCACACGCCTCCTCGCACGCCTATCCACGCACGCGCCGCAAGCTCGCAAGATACCGCTTTAGACGACACCCTGCAAAACGCCGCCGTCGGCGGATACGCCTGCATTCTATACGACGACGTATTTTTCTACTCAGAACCCAACGACAAACGCGGAGTATTCCTGCTCCCCAAAACGTACTACGTAAAAATCCTTTCTCTCTCCCCCGACTTTTGCCAAATCGAGTATCTCTACGACGCCGCCCACGTCAAACGGCTGGTCGGCTACGCCAAAACGGCAGATTTAACTTTCGTTCCCTACGTCCCCAAACAACCCTACTTATATAAACTCTTCGACGTACGCTATCGCTTGGATAACGAAAACGTGTCGCTTACGGCAGGCATCATGGGCGAAATCACCGTTACCTGCGCATACTACGGCGATTATAAAATCGGCTCGCAAACGTATTGCTACGTCCTGCGCGACGATACGTTCGGCTACGTCCCCAAACCGGACGAACTCACTTACGAAGACAACGACGAGTACGCGCTTTGGCTGGACGAACAACTGCAAGACGTCGTGGGCGATAACGTTACCCACTCCGACGACGCGGCTACTCCCGCGCAAATCGCCATTCTTATCGCGCTGTGCCTGCTTGTCCCCGTACTCGCCGCGTTCATTCTGCGCACAG
>JAZSMB010000173.1:0-6046 GCA_045535685.1 Candidatus Scatosoma sp. | reverse complement strand
CTATCGCCAATACTCGTCACGTTGTCGGGGATTACTACACTCGTTAAGCTACTGCAACCAGCGAACGCATTATTGCCAATACTCGTCACGCTGTCGGGGATGACGACGCTCGTTAAGCTGCTGCAATAATAGAACGCCTCACTACCAATCGCTGTGACAAATGCTCCTTCGTGCTTTTCAGGGATAATAACGCGGGTAAATCCCCCTGTATAATCAACAACTGAATAAGTGCCGTCTTCTAAAAGTTGATATTCGAGCCCGACCGTTCCGCCTATCGGTTTATCGCAAACGGTACAATAACCCGAATCTTCTATAGCGTGCGATTCTTTATCCAATTGTTTATCACAATACTCGCACACTTTCCAATGGCTGTCTGCGTCATATGCGTAGACGAGTTTATGGTCAACGTATTCGCCACGTTGCCATTCTACTTCCGTGCAAGTGGAACATTCACGGAAAGAAAATTGACTGTCGCAAAGCACGTTCCATTCGCCAAAGGTATGTACGTGTTGTTGTTCTTCGTTCGGCATTTCGACGGTTTGCTTTGTGCCGTCGGTGTAATAAACGATAAAATTGCCGTTTTCGTCTATTTCAATTTTTTCGATACCATTGCCTTGCGCACCCGTGTCGCCCTTATCGCCTTGCGCACCCGTGTCGCCCTTATCGCCTTTATCGCCCTTTTCGCCTTGTGGACCTTGGGGACCTACTTCCCCTTGTTCACCCTGCTCACCTTGGGGGCCTTGTACGCCGGTTTCGCCTTGTTCGCCCTTGTCGCCCTTCTCGCCTTGTGGACCTTGTGCGCCGGTTTCGCCCTTGTCGCCCGTTGCGCCTTTCAGCCAAGCAAGGAAGTCTGCTTGCGTTCCCGTATAACCGTTATCAAGCCAAATTTGATAAGCGGATTTACCGTCTGCACCAGTCGCGCCTTGGTCGCCTTTTTCGCCCTTGATGGTAGCAAGCCATTCTTCATACGAAAGCGGTGTTTGACCTTGCGCTTGTGCGTAAACCACGTATTGCGCATAAACTTGCTCCATTTCCGTAGGTTTAGCTCCTTGCCCTGATAAATCACAGCTTGCAAAACCGATTGCCGCACTCACGCTCATAGCAAGCGTTAAAATTGCCGTTAAAAATGTTTTTCTTTTCATTTTTTTTCTCCTTGTAAATGAAAATACTTGTTGCCAAATTTATTTTAACACATTTTTCCTGCTTTTGCAAGTATTTTGCACGAAAAAAAGCCACGGGAAACACCGTAGCTTTTTCGTTGATTTTGTTATATACCTTATCTTTGTACGCGTCCGCTTGCGTCGCCGCCTGCCAAGTTTTTCACTTCTGCAACCGACATCATGTTGTAGTCGCCTTCGATCGTGTGCTTTAAGCAGCTTGCCGCAACCGCGGACTCGATCGCTGCTTGGGGTTCGTAACCGCTGACAAGCGAATAAATCAAACCGCCGCCAAAGCTGTCGCCGCCGCCTACGCGGTCAACGATGTGCATCGAATATTTCTTGGAGAAATACGCTTCGCCGTTCGTGTAAAGCATAGCCGACCAGTCGTTGTCGTTTGCGCTCTTGCTTTCGCGGAGCGTGATTGCAACGCCTTTGAAGTTGAATCTATCCGTGAGTTTTCTTGCAACGGAGATGTAACCTTCTCTATCGAGCTTACCGCCGTAGATATCGCTGTTGTCCGCTTCGATGCCGAATACGTCTTTCGCGTCTTCTTCGTTGGCGATGCAGTAGTCGATATAGTGGCAAAGTTCGCCCATTACTTGACCGGCTTTTTCTCTGCTCCAAAGTTTTTTACGGAAGTTCAAGTCGCAAGAAATGGTGATGTTTCTTTCTTTCGCCGCTTTACAAGCTTCCAAGCAAATTTCCGCCGTTTCATCACTCAAAGCCGGAGTGATACCCGTGAAGTGGAACCATTCTACCCCTTCGAAAATGCTCGACCAATCGAAATCTTCTTTCTTCGCCATTGCGATTGCAGAATACGCTCTGTCATAGATAACTTTGCTGGGACGTTGGGAAGCGCCCTTTTCGCAATAGTAGATACCTACTCTTTCGCCGCCGCGAACGATTTTGCTCGTATCAACGCCAAACTTACGCAAGGAGTTGACTGCCGCTTGACCGATTTCGTGGGCAGGGAGCTTAGAAACGAACGCTACGTCCACGCCGTAGTTTGCAAGCGAAACCGCTACGTTTGCTTCTGCGCCGCCGAACGTTGCTTCGTATTTTTCGCTTTGCACGAAACGAAGATAGTTTTCGGGAGCAAGTCTTAACATCAATTCGCCAAAAGTGATTACCTTTTTCATTTTTTTATACCTCGTTTTTTTATTCTTTTTTATTTTGATTTGTAAAATCCTATACGTTTTCATATGTATTTTTTATTGATCTTGCAGCGATTTGAACCCTTGTCCGCGCACCTCAACCGATTCGTTGATGATAATAAACGCTTTGGGGTCAATACCGTTGACAACCTGTTTTAAGTGGGGTAATTGATGATTTTTTACGCAAGTTAAAAGTACGTTATGATCTTTGTGCGTGTACATACCTTCGCCGTCAAGCATCGTAATACCGCGCGGGCTTTGCTTGATCAGCGTTTCGGATATTTCCGCGCCCATATCCGTAATAATGATACAAAGCTTGGATTTTTCTAAACCGACCAGCACCATTTCCGATATTTTCGTGGATACGAAAATGACGATTAACGCATGCAGCATATTGGCAGGGTTTTTCGTGGCAACTGCACCAAATATGACGACGATTGCGTCTAAAATTCCTACGCAAACGGGAATATTGATTATTTTTACCAAACGGGAAATTAACCGCCCTAAAAGCTCCGTTCCGCCGCTGGAAAACTCAAACCGCAAAAACAAGCCGATGCCCACGCCTTGGCAAATACCGCCGTATAACGACGCGAGTACGGGATCGTTTGTCATTTGGAAATTAAACAGCCCCAAAAGGTCGGTGACGATACCCAGCGATGCAACCGTGATCAAACAACGAATGATAAATTTCCAGCCCTGAAACTTGATCCCAAACAGCAGTATGGGTATATTGATCGCAATCGAAACCAAACCGATAGGAATATTGTTATTCAAGTAGTTCAAGAGCACGGAAAAACCGCTGACGCCGCCTGCGATAATGCTATTGGGCGCTAAAAAGAAGCTGGTACTTGCGCCGTATGCCAAACAACCCACGAGCATAAAAAGATATCCTTTTAACTCGCTAAGTACTTGCTTTTTATTTAGCTGCATTCAACGCCTCGCCGAGGAAGAAGCTACCGCCGACTGCATACACCTTGTCGAATGCGAAAAATTCTTCGATGTTATCTCTATTTACACCGCCCGTAGGAATAAATTTCACTTGGGGGAAGGGTGCGGAAAGCGCTTTGAGTGCCTTCAAGCCGCCGTAAATGTTTGCGGGGAAGAATTTAACGATATTGATGCCAAGTTCCAACGCTTGCATAATTTCGGTAGGCGTTACGCAACCGGGATAGTAAGGCACGCCCTTTTCTTTACAAACGTTTGCAACTGCAACCGAAAGACCGGGCGAAACGATGAATTTTGCGCCTGCCGCAAGTGCTTTTTCGCATTGCTCGGCGTTGATAACCGTGCCCGCGCCCACGTTCATATCGGGATAGTTTTTGCAAGCGTATTCGATTGCTTCTGCCGCGCAAGCGGTACGGAAGGTGATTTCCGCACAGTTGATACCGTGGTTTTTAAGCGCCGTTAAAATGGTATCCGTTTGCGAAAGTTCTTTAATGACTACTACGGGAATGCATTTATCCATAATTTTTACCTCTTTTATTATTTATTATTTTTTATTTATTCTTTATCTTAATTCGCCGTCGATTTGCGTTTTAAATGCGTCCAGCCATGCGTTTGCAATCAACTGCGCGCCCGCCGTGTTGGGATGTACGCCGTCGGCAAGGAATAAAGTATTTTCGCCGTATTTTTCTTGCGTTGCGTCGAATTGTTCTTGCAAGGGAATGAATACCGCGTTAAATTCTTGCGCGATTTTTTTACATACTTTCGCGTATTCTTTAACAGCCAAAAATTCCTCGTATTTATCTTGATACAAGGTTGCGCTGCCAGGTAAAACGAACGGTTCTAAGATCATCAATTTTACGCTTGGCAATACCTTTTTCGTATCTTCCAAGAGCATACGATACACCTTTTCGAAACGGTCTATTTCTACGCCGTTCGTGCCGTGTACGCCGTGCCATACGTCGTTGACGCCGATTAAAATGCTTAAAACGTCGGGCTCTAAATTCCAACAATCGCATTTAACGCGTGCATACAAATCAACGATGCGGTGTCCGCTGATACCGCGATTGAAAATTTCGTATTTTACGGGGTTTTCGCCCATCAGCTGACCGGCAGCCACGCGCACGTAGCCATAACCTAAACCTGCAGCCACGCCGTCCTTATCCCTTGCGCGACCTGCGTCCGTAATCGAATCGCCAAAAAATAAAATTTTCATCCTTTCTCCTTATTTTTTAAATCTACCAAATACTTCGTTTACCTTGGAAAAGCTTGCGAACGTACCGGGATAGCGTTGAATAATCTTCATCATTTCGCCGACTTGTTTTTTGCGAATGATACAAACGAGCATATATTTTTCCGTATGCGAATACATACCTTGCACCCTTATTTCCGTAACGCCGTGTTTGAGTTTATCCATCAATTCGGCAGACAGTTCGTCGGGTTTATCCGTGACAATTTCAAATTTATAACCGTTGCGCATACCCGCAAGCAGGTTGTCCACCACTACGTTTGCGATAAATAAGTTGCAAAGGGTACAGATAACGGGCGTAATTTTCATTCCGTATACGAAAAACGCTACGGCGACTACGCTCGAATCCAACCAAAAGGAAACGTAGGCAATGTTGGTCGCAGGTTTCCACTTTTTAATCAGCGAAGAAATGGCGTACGTGCCGCCGCTTGCGCCGAATCTGCGGAGCATCATGGAAAACCCGATACCCGAGATAACGCCCGTTGCGATACAAGCGAACACGATTTCGAAATCTTCTCCGTTATGTTCTTTACAATACGGCAACCAACCCAGCGCCTCAAACGCCATTGTGGAAAACGATTGCACGAGCATATACGTGATTAAAATGATACCCAAACGCCGATTGACGAAAATACTTACCAAAATAAAGATGGGTACGTTGAACGCCATCATGAGTATCGCCCAAGGTATATCCACAGCGTTTTGTCCAAGCAAGTGGTAAGTAATCGTTGCCAAACCGCCTACGCCGCCTGGTGCGAAGCCGTTGCTGTTTTGGAAAAAGTAGTAACCAAAACCAACGATTAAGCCCGCAAGCGTGGCAAGCAGTAAGTCCGCTGTCCATTGTTTACATTCTTGTTTAACGTCTCGTTTTTGCGCGGGACAAACGGTATTTTCCATTTCTCCTAAATCATTATAATCCTTGTCGATTAAAGATTAAAGTATGCGATTGCGTTGCGGTAGCAAATATCTTTTACAACTTCGCCAACGAACGCTTCGTTTTGCGTCATTTCGCCTTTTTCCATCATGGAACCGAAGTAGTTACACAAAATTCTTCTAAAATAGTGATGACGAGGATACGACAAAAGCGATCTGCTGTCGGTAAGCATACCGATGAACGCACCGATATGGCCGGTCGCCGTTAAATCTTCTAAGTGCTTTTCCATACCCACTTTGTTATCCAAGAACCACCAAGCGGGACCGTATTGCACTTTACCCTTTGCTTCATCAGACTGGAAGCAACCGATAAGCGTCATAATTTCCGTGTTCATTTTCGGGTTCAAGTTAAACAAAATCGTTTTCGGGAACGCCTTTTCCATATTCAGCTTGTCGAACAAACGGGACGTTTGCTTGATGCTGTTTTCTTCGGAAATGCTGTCAAAGCCCGTGTCTAAACCAAGTTTTTCAAGCATTGCGGAGTTGTTGTTACGCATAGCGCCTACGTGCAATTCCGTGGCTACGTTGTATTTTGCATACAGCTTGAACAAGAAATACGTCAAATAGCCCTTGAATATTTTTGCATCGTCTTCACTGATCGCTTTACC
>JAZSMB010000013.1:0-6087 GCA_045535685.1 Candidatus Scatosoma sp. | reverse complement strand
AACGTTTAATAATTGGAATACTACCATGCATACGATGCATAAAATGATTGACGGCGAAACGTTTGAGTTGTTTATTCCCGGCGTTAAAGAATTTGATGCGTATAAGTATTTTATAACAACGCAAGAGGGCAGAACGTTCTTCAAAGCCGATCCTTACGCTGTGCACGCGGAAACGCCCTCAATCAACTCTTCGAACGCATCCAAAATTTACAATTTAGATGGATACGTTTGGCAGGACCAAGCCTACCTTGAAAAGCGCAATCAAACGAGCGTATATTCCGCTCCTATGAATATTTACGAGGTAAACTTACTCTCTTGGAAACGTGGAAAAAACGGTGAGTATTTAACGTATCGACAATTAGCAGACGAATTGGTTGCATACGTGCAAGATATGGGTTATACGCACGTAGAAATTATGCCGCTTACCGAATATCCCTTCGACGGCTCATGGGGGTATCAAGTAACGGGATATTTCGCAATTACCTCAAGATTGGGCACTCCAAAAGACTTTATGTATCTGGTCGATTGCTTTCATAAGGCGGGGATAGGCGTTATTTTGGACTGGGTACCAGCGCATTTCCCTAAAGACGCGTTCGGTTTATATGAATTTGACGGCGAGCCTTTATACGAAGCCTCGCAATGGGATCGAATGGAGCATAAAGGCTGGGGAACGAGGAAATTCGATTACGGCAGAAACGAAGTCGTTTCCTTCTTAATTTCATCTGCGTTATTCCTTTTGGAAACCTATCATTTAGACGGGTTACGAGTCGATGCAGTAGCGTCTATGCTGTATTTAGACTACGAAAAAGAACCTGGAGAATGGGTGCCTAATATTTACGGCGAAAATAAAAATTTAGAGGCGGTTGCCTTTTTGCGTCGTTTAAACGAAGCGGTATTTGCCTATTATCCTTACGCGCTGATGATCGCCGAGGAATCCACCGCTTGGCCGATGGTTACGAAACCTACGAGTATAGGCGGTCTTGGATTTAACTTCAAGTGGAATATGGGTTGGATGAACGACGTGTTAGCCTATTTAGAAACCGATCCGTTGTTTAGACAACATAAGCATACCAAATTGACGTTCTCGCTGATGTATGCATTTTCAGAGAACTACGTGTTGCCCATCTCACACGATGAAGTCGTACACGGTAAATACTCGCTCATTGGCAAAATGCCCGGCAATTACGAAGAGAAATTTGCAGGCGTACGCGCATTTATGGGCTATATGATGTCGCATCCCGGCAAAAAGCTCAATTTTATGAGCTCGGAGTTTGGACAATTTAAAGAATGGAATGATAGCGAGGGGGTCGAGTTCTTTTTAAAGGATTATCCCTTGCACAAAAAGTTATCGGTTGCTATAAAAGAATTGAACCACTTATATAAAACTACGCCGGCGCTTTACGAAATTGAAGATTCTTGGGATGGGTTCGAGTGGCTAGCCGCTGACGACAACAATCGAAATTTCATCGCCTATCAGCGCAAAGACCGCGCAGGGGAAACGGTTGTGATTTTAGTCAATTTCTCGGGCGAAGATTTACAAGATTATCGTTTGGGTTTGCCGAAAGGTAAATATAAACTTTTATATAATTCGGATTCTATCCGTTACGGCGGTAGCGGAAAAATTAAAAAATATATTTATACGACTACTAAATATTTTAGTCACGGAAAGGAAACTTCAATTTGTTTCACTCTTCCAAAATTCAGTTGTATTTATTTAAAAAAAATTAATTAAGATAAGGGAGGTTTTTTATGCAAAGAAAAAAAGAATGTGTTGCTATGCTTTTGGCAGGGGGACAAGGCAGCCGTCTTTATGCATTAACTACAAACATCGCTAAACCGGCGGTTGCATTTGGCGCAAAGTATCGTATCATCGACTTTCCGCTTTCGAACTGTATCAATTCTGGTATTGATACGGTCGGCGTACTCACGCAATATCAACCGCTGATTTTAAACGAATATATCGGAAACGGACAACCATGGGATCTGGACAGAACCTACGGCGGCGTACATATTTTGTCGCCTTATCAAGCAAAGACGAACTCGTCTTGGTATGCAGGTACGGCAAATGCAATTTATCAAAACTTGCATTTTATGAAAATGTACAACCCCGAATACGTGCTTGTTTTGTCGGGCGATCATATCTATAAAATGGATTATGCCGCAATGCTCAAAGCACACAAAGAAACGGGTGCGGATTGTACGATTGCCGCAATCAACGTACCGCTTTCCGAAGCGTCGCGTTTTGGTATTTTAAATACCAACCCCGACGGGTCTATTTATCAATTTGAAGAAAAACCCAAAGTACCTAAAAGTACTCTTGCGTCAATGGGTATTTATATCTTCAACGCGCAAAAACTTTTCAAATATTTAGAAGAAGACGACGCAAACCCCAACTCTTCCAAAGACTTTGGTAAAGACGTATTGCCGACCATGTTAAACGCGGGCGAAAAGATGTTCTCGTACCGTTTTGAAGGGTATTGGAAAGACGTTGGGACGATTGCATCTCTTTGGGAAGCGAATATGGACTTGCTTGGCGAAAACCCCGTATTCGACGTAGGGGATAAATCGTGGAAAATCCACTCGCGCAATCCGCTCGCGCCTCCCGAACATATCGGTGAAACTGGGGTAGTGAAAAATTCGATGATTGCACTTGGCTGCGAAATCGACGGCGTTGTTGAAAACTCGATTTTAGGTAGTAACGTTATCGTAGAGAAGGGCGCGATCGTTAAAGATGCGGTAGTGCTTGCAAATAGCGTTATTAAAGAGAATGCGAGTGTTTCGTATTCGATTATCGATGAAAACGTAACCGTTTGCGAAGGCGCAAAAATTGGCGTTAGCAAAGATCCGCAAGCGGAAATCGTTGTTCTGGGCAGAGATCTTACCGTTGGGGCGAACGTGACCGTCAGCGAAGGTCAAAAGCACGAAAAAGATATTTTAGCATAATAGGAGGGGAAAAGTATGGCTATTTCAGCAGTTGGCGTTATTTTTGCAAATTTACACGAAGAAAACGTACCCGAATTGGTACGTAGAAGAACGATGGCGTCCATTCCCTTTGGCGGTAGATATCGTATCATCGACTTTATGCTTTCCAACATGGTAAATTCCGGTATCAATACCGTAGGGCTTATGACGAGTAATAATTACCGTTCGCTCATCGACCATCTTGGAAGCGGTAAAGATTGGGATTTGGCGCGTAAAGACGGCGGTATCATTTTATTGCCTCCATTTTCCGAACGCCACGATAAGGCGTATACAAACCGTTTAGAAGCCATTAACAGTTTGCGCGGATTCTTAAATAGACGAAATGAAAAATACGTCGTATTAATGGATTGCGACGGTATTGCAAAATTAGATATCGAAGACATTATCGCATACCACGAAGAGAAAAATGCAGACGTTACTTTGGTTACGCATCAACGCGAAATTGAACGCACGAAAGACTTTATGACCGTCGAAACGGATGAAAAAGGGCGCGTAAAAGAAATTCAACTTGCTCCCCACGTAAAAGCAGGTACAAAAGTAAATACCTGCATCAACGTAATGGTATTCAACCGTCAATTTTTATTGAATTTGGTAGAAGATTCCGTAACGCACGGTTTTGCGAACTTTGAAAGCGATATTTTGTTGAAACAATTAGACAGTTTGAAAGTTTACGCATACGAATTTAAAAATTGCTACCTCGGTATCGATTCGATGGCGGCGTATTTCAAGCACAATATGTCGCTTCTCCATAAAGAAGTGCGCGACGAGCTGTTCGGCGAACGCGACGTATATACCAAAGTGCGCGATAGTGCGCCCTCTAAATACGGCGCAGGCGCAGTTGTAAAAAATTCGTTGATTTCCGATGGCTGCGAAATCGAAGGTACGGTTGAAAATTGTATTTTATTCCGTGGCGTAAAAGTAGCAAAAGACGCTGTTGTTAAAAACTCGATTATCATGCAGGATAATATTATCGGACAAAAAACTTCGTTAAATTGCGTCATTACTGATAAAAACGTTGTTATCGGCGATAAGAAAACGTTAAGCGGTAGCGAATCGTTGCCGTATTACATTCCCAAAGGCACTCGCCTTTAAGTAAAACCAACTTGTATTCTAAGGAGCAGTTCTATGCCAGACACAGGTAAAATCAAAGCAACTATTAAGACTTCTACGAAAAACACGACGAAAAAGGCAACTGTTGTTAATATTTTGCCCGTACAAACGCCGTCGTTTACACAAAAGAATGCCAGCGACCCGATTGTAACGGAAAAGCGTAAAATTTTGTTCGTTGCATCTGAAGCGCGTCCGTTTATCGCAACGGGCGGTCTTGCAGACGTAATCGGATCGTTGCCGCAAGCTTTAGCGAAAGATCCCACACTCGATATTCGCGTGGTTTTACCGCTGTACTCGGATATTAAAACGGAAATGCGTAGAAAAATGTCGTTTTTGGGCAATATCTACGTACCGCTTGCTTGGCGTAATCAATATTGTGGCGTGTTTGAATACGTTAGCGATGGAGTAACTTTCTATTTCATCGATAACGAATACTATTTTAAACGTCAAGGTTGCTATGGATATTACGACGATGGAGAGCGTTTTGCATTCTTCTCGCGCGGGGTTATGGAAATTTTACCGTTTATTGGGTTTTATCCCGATTTGTTGCATTGCCACGACTGGCAAGCAGCACTCGCGGCAATTTACTTAAAAACGCTTTATCAAAACCGTGCGGAATACCGAGCGATTAAGGCGTTATTTACCATTCATAATATCGAATATCAGGGCAAATACTCGTTGGATATCTTAGAGGATTTGTTTGGTTTACCGCAAAGCTGTCAACCTTTGTTAGAATTTGACGGTTGCTTGAATTTGATGAAAGGGGCGATTGAGTGCTGCGAACAATTTTCTACGGTTAGCCCGACGTATGCCCGCGAAATTCAAACGGCGGAATATGCGCACGGCTTGCAAGATATTATCCGCAAAAACGCAAACAAGCTCGTTGGTATTTTAAACGGTATTGACGTACAATCGTATAATCCCGTAAACGATAAAGCGCTTTTTGCAAACTATAGCGCAGATGATTTAAGCGGAAAGAGCGTTTGTAAAGCGGAACTGCAAAAAATGTTCGGCTTACCCGTAAAGAACGTGCCGATGATTGCTATGATTACTCGTTTGGTTTCCCATAAAGGGTTAGATTTAATCAAGGCGGTAGTGGAAGACGTATTACACGAAGACGTGCAATTTGTATTGCTTGGTACGGGCGACGTTGCTTACGAAGAGTATTTTAAAGATTTAGGCAATCGCTACGAAGGTAAAGCGGCGATTAATATCGCGTTCAACGGCGATTTATCCCGCAAAATTTACTCGGGCGCAGATTTATTCTTGATGCCGTCCGTCAGCGAGCCTTGCGGGTTATCGCAAATGATTTGCTCGCGTTACGCTACCGTACCCATCGTACGTGAAACGGGTGGATTATACGATAGCATTCAGCCGTACGGCGCAGGGGGCAACGGTTTCACGTTCGCATCGCGCAATCCTTACGACATGCTTTACGTGATTCACGAGGCAATCGACGTGTATAAAAACGAAACGCTTTGGAAAGAATTAATGAAAAAAGTAGCAACCGTTGATTTTTCTTGGGCGAAGTCGGCAGAAGAATATAAAAAATTATACGTTAAAACTTTACAGGCTTAACGTTTGATCACTACGGACAAATTTTTAGGAGTATTTATATAATATGAACAACGAACAAATTACGGAAACGCAGGCAAAAGAGCTTATTCAAGGTAAGCTCTCGCGCTATTTTGGCGTAGCACCTTCCGAAGCACGCAAAGAACAGCTTTACAAAGCAGTCGTGATGAGTATTCGCGATATTATGTTGGAAAAACGGCATAAATTCCATCTCACCACGAAAGCGAAAAAAGCAAAACGAGTCTATTATTTATGTATGGAATTTTTAATGGGCCGTTCTTTAAAAAACAGCGTGTTTAATTTGGGGTTAACGGAAGCATTTTCCGAAGCGTTAAAAGATTACGAAGTAACGCTTGAAGAACTGTACGAATTAGAACCGGACGCAGGGCTTGGCAACGGCGGTTTGGGCCGTTTGGCAGC
>JAZSMB010000169.1:0-2530 GCA_045535685.1 Candidatus Scatosoma sp. | reverse complement strand
AAGAGCGAGCAGGTGCGCGGTTGCGACGGATTTACGGGCGGCAGCTTTCAAGACATGACGCGTATTGCGGGCGTGGACGAAACAGTTTGGACGCCGTTATACGCATACAATCGCGAGAATATTTTACACGAATTAGACGGTTTAATCGAGCATTTAAGCGTTTATCGCGACGCCTTGAAAGCGAGTGACGATGAGATGTTATCGCAAACGTTAAAGGACGGGCGATTGATCCGCGAAACCATCAAAAAGAATAATTATTGATTAAAAATCCCGATTATTTTACAAAAATCGGGATTTTTTTAATGAAAACGTTTACATTTTGCAAAAAATTTGTTATAATAATGTCGAAAGAGGTCGAAAATGATATTACAGGCGTGCTTAATTACAATAACGACGACGGTGGACGGGCAGGAAACAAAAATTGTTCGTCAAGGAGAAATGGCGCTTTCCACGTTATCGGCGCGCATTATTTATCAAGAAGAAAACGCGCTGGTCGATATGTTTTTTCACGGCAACGAAGTAACCGTTGAAAGACAGGGCGATTATACGTTGCGGCTGCATTTAAAAAACGGCGAAAAAACGGTCGGAAGTATCGGTCTTGGCGACGTCTGCGGGGAAGTGGAAACGCACGCGAAAAAATTAAGTTACACGCTTAATGAAAACTCGTTATTAGCATTGTTGCATTACGATTTAATGATTAGCGGCGAAAAGCAAAACATGCAACTGCGTATTTATGCGAAAAACGTTTAACTAAGGGTATCGGAGAGAGAAAATGAGCGAAAAATCTATGTCACAATTTAAGCTAATGTGCGAAAAATATCTTTATGCAATCGGCATAGCGCCGTTGCGGGCGTACGGCCGTTCTATCGGCGTGGCAAAATCGACTACGCTTAGCAAGGACGATTTAATTAAAAAAATCGTGGCTATCCTTGCCGAAGAAGAATACCCCGAAACGTTATCTAACCGTGGCGCACCGCTGAAAAACGACTTTTTTGCGCCAGCGATTGTGGAACGTATTGCGCAATTAAAGCAATTATATTTTCCCAGCTACCAACCAACCAAGTATGACTCGTTAGAAGAATTTATCGCTGCAAACCCCATTATTCAATTTCGCGAAGAGGGCGAGGCGCAGTTTGAACCACAAGAGCAACTGATGGAAGCCGTTCACATCGGACAATTACAAACGTTTGACGGATATTCGATGCTGTTGCCTTTAAATTGTATGGATAACGGGGAAAAAGTGATTATTCCGATTGAGTTGATTCGTTTACACGACTTGCGCGAAGGTGACGTTATTTCTTGCCATGCAAATCGTGGCTCAAAAGCGTACGTGGCGAGTGAAATTTTAACGATAAACGAGGAGCGCGTTGCCGATTTTAAACGCCCTAAAGAGGGTCAAGACGCCGTTGTGTATCCCAAAGATAAGTTAAGCTTTTGTAATAATCCGATAACGGATCCGATGCTGGCGAGATATTTCGATTGGATCTTACCTTTGCATAAAGGGCAGCGCAGCCTTGTTTTAGGCGCACCGAAAGTAGGTAAAACCGTATTATTATACGAACTTGTCAAAATACTCAATAAAGGTCGCCGTGACGTTGTACCGTTTGTACTTTTAAACGGGCAATCTTTGGAAAATATCCGCCGCTTTTTAGAAACTTCTCCAAAAGATCGGCTTGTGTATTCAACTTATGAGGATGAACCCGAACGCCAAGTATTTGTGGCGGAGTTTATCTTAAAACGCGCGAAACGGTATGCAGAATCGGGGCAAGCGGTTGTTTTGTTGGTAGATTCGTTAAACGCGTTGGCGCGTGCGTATAACGATACGGAAGAATCTGCCGGCGGTAAGGTTTTAGCCGGTGGGTTAGAGAGCAGAACGTTGCAATATTTAAAAAAGTATTTTGGCTCTGCGCATGCTTACGAAAGTGGCGGTTCTATCACCATTATAGCGTCGTTGGGCATCGATACGGGCAACCCTGCGGACGATATTATTGCTGCGGAGTTGTGTTCTTTGGCAAATCACGAAGTTCGTTTAAGCGAAACGCTGGCATTCCAGCGGCATTATCCTGCGATTGATGTATCTGCTTCGCGCGTAAGCGGCGATTTCACGCAAGCAGCGCAAGAAGAAAGGGTACGCGATTTATTGTCCTCTAAATTTTTACCCGTTTACGGCGAACAGGCGTTACGGCGTTGGCTGAATGATTTAGATTCACAAGAGGCATTCGTGCAAAAAATACAAGCGTTAACAAAATGATGATCATCACGAAAAAGAGCAGAAAAAACCCTGCTCTTTTCTTTTTTATCGCAAAGAAAAGCAAACTATTTTATTTTGTTATACCACAAATGGCGCAAAGGGGTAAAAATTCTCTTAAATCTCAAACGTTCTATAATTTAAACGAATATTTTTCTCGTTTTTATTATCATTTTTTTGCATACATTATTTTGTTTTCATTTGCTTGACTTTGCTACAAGATATGGTATAATATTAAGGCACTGTTTTAAAAAAGATACAAGATATTGTGTTAAAGCGGTT
>JAZSMB010000189.1:0-3316 GCA_045535685.1 Candidatus Scatosoma sp. | reverse complement strand
CTGACCTTCGGGGGTCTCGATCGGACACATTCTTCCGTAATGGGTGTGGTGAATGTCACGCACCTCAAACGTCGCTCTGTCACGGTTCAAACCGCCAGGACCGAGCGCGGAAAGTTTACGCTTGTGCGTAAGTTCTGCAATCGGGTTGGTTTGGTCCATGAATTGCGAAAGCTGGGACGAGCCGAAGAACTCGCGGATAACCGCCGATACGGGACGGATATTAATGAGCGCTTGCGGCGTGATTTCCATCGGGTCTTGCGTAGCCATTCTTTCTTTGATAAGGCGTTCCAATCTTGCAATACCCACGCGGAGTTGGTTTTGCAAAAGTTCGCCAACCGAGCGAACGCGACGGTTGCCAAGGTGGTCGATATTATCGATCGTGCCGATGCCGTACTTCAAATCGAGGTTAGTCGAAATAGACGCAACGATATCGTCCACGGTTACGTGTTTATGGCAGAGCTTGTCAATCAAAGGACGAAGTTCTTTCTTTTGTTCTTTGGTAGGAACGGGATGTTCGCTAACCATAATTTCGTGGAAAAGTTTACAAGCCGCAACAAATTTTCTGCGGTTATCTCTTCTCTTTTCACGGTTTTTCTTTTCTTCGGGTTTTTCGTCCGGTTCTTCCGCCTTTTCTACCGTGTAGTAAAGCGCGTTGATATCGTCGGTGTATTTTTCCGCAACCTCTTCTACCGTCAACGTAGCGCACTCGTCAGCGATTACTTTCGAGAACTTGTAGTTGGGATAGAATACGGTGGGCAATAAACCGAAATCTTTCGCTCTTACTTGAACGGGTACGTCGGAAATTTCCGCAAACTCAACGGTGTTGTTCGCGATGAGTTTGTGTTTGATTTCGCCCGCTTCCTGATCGTCAACGAGTACGTAAACTTCGTTGATACCGCAGTTTTGAATCGCACGCGCTTGATTTTCGGAAATCTTCTCCCCTTCGTTTGCGAGTACTTCGCCCGTTTCAGGGTTTACGATGGTTTCCGCCACGCGGCAACCGGGAAGGCGGTACGCCAAGTTGAGCTTTTTGTTATACTTGTATCTGCCCACTTTCGCGATATCGTAGCGACGGGGATCGAAGAACAAGTTGAAAAGGTGCGCTCTAACCGAGTCTTCGGTAGGTGCTTCGCCCGGGCGCAAACGACGATACAGCTCGTACAAACCGTCCGATTCGCTCTTAGCGGTATCTTTCGCAAGCGTCGATTCGATAATCTTGTCCCCAGGGAACAAATCTTCGATTGCGCGGTTCGAACCAAAGCCGAGTGCACGCAAAAGCACGGTCACGGGCAGTTTCTTCTTTCTGTCCACGCGAACGTAGAGTGCGTCTTGCGCGTCTTGTTCGAGTTCCAGCCAAGCGCCGCGGTTGGGCATAACGGTGGTTGCGAACATTTCCTTACCCGTCTTGTCCTTGCTCGAAGCGTTATAAACGCCGGGCGAACGAACGAGCTGCGAAACGATAACGCGTTCTGCGCCGTTGATGATGAACGCGCCGTTTTCCGTCATCAAAGGAATATCGCCCATAAACACTTCTTGGTCGAGAACTTCGTTCTTGACCTTGTTTACAAGACGCACCTTGACACGCAAAGGAAGCGCGTACGTAGCATCGCGAGTGCGACACTCTTTTTCGTCGTACTTGGGTTTGTCGCCAAATCTGTGCTCTAAGAAATAGAGCTCAAAGTGGTCGGAATAGTCGGTAATCGGCGAGAAATCTTCAAAAACTTCGCTAATGCCTTCTTCGATAAAGGTATTGTAGCTGTCTTTTTGGATTTCAACGAGATCGGGGATATCGATCACTTCGTTGATCTTGCCAAATTTCCGTCTTTCGGTTTTGCCGTACTTTGAAATAGGTAAATCCATCTGCTTTTCTTTACTCCTTTATTTTCAGCGATCTACCGAGTATATCTTTTCATCGATAAAAATCTTATATTTTTTCCGTTTTTTATTTTTTTGCCCGCCAACGCTTTACTTTTTGAAAAAGTTGCTGTATAATACCCATATAAAACATAGTTTTAAGGGCTTGTTTTCGCCACCGAAAAAACGCTTACGAGCGACATTACACCATTTTAAGCATAATGATACATTATTAAATTATAATCGCCCTAAAACAAGAAGTCAAGCATTTTTTTATCGCAAAAAACATTTTTTGGAAAAAATTACGTTTTTTTTATAAAAACGCCCCAAAAGAAAGGACAAATTATGAGAATCGACAAATTTTTGAAAGTATCGCGCATTTTGAAACGTCGCACCGTCGCCCAAGAAGCGTGCGGCGAAAATAAGGTGCTCGTCAACGGCAAAATCGCCAAACCTTCCACCGCCGTAAAAGTGGGCGACGAAGTAGAAGTACTCTATACCGCAGGTTCGCTCAAATTTCGCGTACGCAATATCAAAGAAACGGTAAAAAAGGACGAAGCGGCTACTTTATATGAGGTAATCGTATGAAAAAAACGGTATGCGCTATTATTTGCGCGGCAGGCACAAGCACGCGCGCGGGCTTTGGGCAAAATAAATTGCTCGTCCCCTTTATGGGCGCGACGGCGCTTGAAAAAAGTATTTCCGCGTTCGATTTTAGCAAAATCGACGAAATCGTAGTGACGGCAAACGAAAATGATTTTGCACAAATTGCCGCGCTTTGCGAACAGTTCGCCCGTACGCGCGTAGTGCGCGGCGGTACGTCGCGTACGCACTCGGTCTATAACGCCCTGCAAACGGTGGATAGCGATATCGTACTCATCCACGACGGCGCGCGTCCGTTCGTCACGCGGGAAGTAATTGAAAATTGTATACAAAGCGTTTTAGAATTTGGCAGCGGTATCTGCGCGGTCGATTGCGTGGATACGATTGCGCAAGTCGGCGATCAAACAATCGTTGCCGTACCCGACCGTAAAAGCTTAAAACAAATTCAAACCCCGCAAGGGTTTTTCACCGAGAATATCCGTTTCGCGTACGAACAGGCAATCGAAAGCGGCGAAACCAACTTTACCGACGATTCGTCTATCTTCTCTGCGTTTTGTTCTCCTCCGCGCGTTTGCGCAGGCGCACGCGAAAATATAAAATTGACGTACGCGGAAGATTTTACCCCTGCTTATCGTTGCGGAGTGGGTATTGACACGCACGCGTTTGGCAAAAATCAAGATTACATCGTGCTCGCAGGCGTTCGCATTCCTGCCAAGAGCGGGCTTGTTGCGCATAGCGACGGCGACGTACTTGTTCACGCATTGATGGACGCCTTGCTGTCCGCTTGCGGACTTAACGACATCGGGCATTATTTCCCTGACGCAAACGAGCGTTGGAAAGACGCAAATTCGATGCAAAT
>JAZSMB010000009.1:0-4234 GCA_045535685.1 Candidatus Scatosoma sp. | reverse complement strand
CGCGGCTTTTTCGCTTGCTTGTCGTTCGTCGTCGGCGGCTTTTTTCGCCATATTCGCCTTTTCCACCACCGCTTGCGCTTTGGGGAAAGAATCTAAAAGCGTGCGCAATTGCTCCATTTCGCGCAAATGCGTTTGCAACTCGTTTAACCGTGTGCAAAGTCGGTCGAAATCGCGTTTTTTCTTGCTGATTTCCAGCGCGGTATCGTATGCTTTTTGCGCCCTTTCCGCTTGCGTTTTGGCAAGGGCAAGCGCTTGCTGTTCTTGATGGAGTTGTTCGCGGTTTTGCTCGATTATCTCGTCCCTGCCCCCTTCGTTTTCGCCCATTTTGGCAAGCAGCAGGTTTACTTCCGTTTCCGCTTGGTAATATTTTTCGTTAATCGCTTTGGTGAGTTTCTCGCCGTATTTATCCAAGTTAAACAATCTGGACACGAGTTTCACACGCTCCGCCGTCGTCGATTGCACGAGCGCGGCAAAATCGCCTTGCGGCAACGCGATGCACATTTTAAAATCGGTAAAGCTCAACCCGATGATGCGTTCGATTTGTTCGTCCACGTCGCGCGTACCTTCGGCAAGGGCTAAAATTCCGTTATCCGTATACTCGTACAAAAACGCTTTCGTGCCGCCCGTTTTGCGCTTACGTTCGCGCTTGACGCGATACGTTTTTCTTGTTCCGTCCGTGGTAATTTCAAAATCGAACGTAACGCTCGCCATGTCCGAGCGGTGGTTGATACAATCGTTAAACGATTTGGGTACGCGGTCGATTTCGCCGTATAACGCGAAGTGAATACTGTCCAAAATGGTACTTTTACCGCTGCCCGTATTTCCGAAAATGCCGAATACTCCCCCCGAGAGCAACGCTTTAAAATCGATGCGCGCCGGCTCGGAAAAGCTGTTTATTCCGTTAAATTCGAGATAAACGGGTTTCATACCTACTCCTTCATTTGGGGGTCAGCGTTCGTCTAATTCGCTCAATACGCTTAAAAACAGCGTTTTGGTTTCTTCTTTTGCTTCTGCGCCGTACGTTGCGCGGTAATACGCGTCGAAGAGCTGCGCATCGGTCAAGCCCTTGCGGCTTTCAAATTGTAAATCGCTCTCCGTGTGAATTTCCGTTTGCAAAGACGCCAAGTTTTCTTTTTTTGCCAGCCGCGCGCTGTCGCTTGCCGTCATCGGCGCGGATAATACCAGCGTCATTTCCACCCAGTTATCGGGATAGCCTTGCAGCAACAGTTCCGCATTCTCCACGCTGTCCGCTTGCAGACGAATGAGTTTTTTTCCTTTCGTTAAAGGTACGTCTTTGAGTTCTTCCACTCCCGCGCGCGTCAGCGAAAAGACTTTGACGCTTTTATCCGCGCGTTCGTCGAAGGAATATTGCAAGGGCGAGCCGCTGTAATACGCGTGGCCTTTGCCCATTTTTTGTTTTTTGTGTAAGTGACCAAGCGCGATATAGTCGCAATTTGGCAAAGCGTCGATCGGGATTGCGCGCGCGCCGCCAAGGTCGATTTCGCGCTCCCCTTCACTCACGCTGCCGCCTGCCACGAAGATATGCGCAAGGAAGATGGACGGCAGGTTTTCGATATTTCCGCTCTGCCCCTCGTCTATCCATTTTTTCATGCGCTCTACGTAGGGTAAATCGGATTTCTCTTCTTTAAACCGCGCCTCGTTGGGATAGGGCAGGGTTGAGATGAATACCTTTTCATCGTTTTTATTTTCAAACGTTACCCAGCCTTTTCCCGCGTCAATCGGTCGTACAAAGCGGGCGTTGTTTTTCGGAATATGCAGTTGTCGTGCGTTGCCCACTACGTAAACCCCTTGTTCGCCCGATAACGGCGCAATCGCCGAAAGCCGCACGCCGTCGTCGTGGTTGCCGCTTACGATCAATACCGCGCGGTTATTCCCTGCGATCGCTTTGATTTTTGAATAGAATAATTCTTCCGCTTCCGCGCTGGGCGTGTAGGTGTCGAAGATATCCCCTGCGATGAGTACGAGCTCGATTTGTTCGTTTTCGCAAATCCCTGCAATTTCGTCTAAAACTCCCGCTTGCTCGAAAAGGCGTTCTTTCGTGATTAGCCGTTTACCGACGTGCCAATCGGACGTGTGTAAAATTTTCACGGCAGACCTCCTTTTGAGATACTCGGTTGCGAGTTTTGGGATTTTTTATAAAAATCCACTCGTTTTGGGTTGCTTTTCTTGGCGAAAAAATGTATAATGATTTTACTTCGTTACATTTTTACTTACATTCGCACTATTTTATTATACACTATTTATCCGAAGAAATCAAGAAAAGTTGGATAAAAGACGAAAATTTTTCCGAAAATCCATCGGAATTTGATAAGGGAGAAAAGAAATTATGGCGTTTTGCTCGTTTTCAAAAGAATTTGACGATAATTCGTACGTGACGATCGAAAATAAGTTCATCACAAAGTATCTTCCGCAAGCGGACGGATTTGCTGTAAAGGTTTACCTTTACGGTTTGTACGTATGCAAGCATGCGGCAGCCGATTTTTCCCTTGCCTCGATGGCGGAAGTACTCCAAACGGACGAACAAACGCTGATGCAAGCCTTCGCGTTTTGGGAAGATTTCGATTTGGTGGAAATTATATCTAAAACGCCCTTTGCCGTGCAGTATTTGCCCGTGAAGTCCGCGGTAGGCAGACCGAAAAAAATCAGATACGAACAATACGCCGATTTCAACAAGGAATTGCAGCGTAAAATGCAAAAGGTGGAAAAACACTTAAATTCGGGCGATTATATCAAGTATATGCACTTCTTAGAAGAAACGTCTATGCAACCGCAGGCGCTTTTACTCGTTGCGGAGTATTGTATCAGCAAGCAAGGCAAAACCGTTTCCCCTGCGTATATTTTCAATAAAGCGAGAAAGTTGATTGCCGGCGGCGCGATTACGTACGAGCAGGTAGAACGCGAACTCTCGTCCTATCACGCAAACGAGAGCGAACTTATTACGCTGTTTAACGCGATGGGTTTGAAAGGTTCGAACGGATATCCGCGCGTGCCGGACGACAACGATTATTCGCTGTACCGTAAGTGGACGCAAACGCTGGAATTTGAAAAGGACGCTATTTTGTCAGCGGCGAAAAATTTGACGCGCGGCAATATGCACGTTTTGGATACGACGCTCGAAGAATTATACTCGCAAAGCAAAAAAGCGGCGAGTGAGATTATTGCGTTTATGCAAACGCGTGAGAAGATGGCAAGTTTAACGTTCCGTATCGCGAGAAAGCTGGGGGTAAAAGTGAGCAACCCCGCAACGTATATCGAAGAATACGTGGAAAAATGGTGTGCGCTTGGGTTTGACGACAACGCGCTTTTGGATATCGCACTTTTTTGCTTGAAAAACGATTGCGGAAACTTTGAGGATATGCATAAGTTAACGACGAAACTCGCCAAAGAAAATACCATTGACGGCGCGAGCGTGAAAGCGTATATCAAAGAACGCAACGACGAGCTGAAAACGTTTGCAAAAATTCAAGAAGCGTGCGGAAATATTCGTCGCAGCGCAAACGCCTTGCAGACGGTTAAAACTTGGAAAGAATGGGGCTTTTCGCTGGATATGATTTTGGAGGCGGCAAAGCGCAGCTGCACAAGCGCAAATCCCTTGCCGTATATGAATAAAATTTTGTCCGCATGGAAGGAAACGGGCGTGTTTAGCGTAAAGAATATTCCCGAAACGACGGGGGCAGGTACGAGTTCAACCGCATTTTCGAGCAAATACGTCAACCCTACTATCGAAGCGGCAAACGCGAAATCTTCGCGCGAAAGATATTATGCACTCCTGCGTGAACAGGCGCAAAAACAAGCGGATACGGCAATCGCAAAAGCGAACAAGAACGTGCGCTTTAAGCAAATTTCCACGCAACTTTCCAAGATGGAATTAGCGCTCGCCAAAGCGGAAATGTACCACCCCGAAACGTTGCCTACGCTCACGAAAGAAAAACGCGATTTGATAGACGAACGCGGTGCAATTTTATCGGCGATGGGATTAAGCGAAAGCGATTTATTGCCCAAGTTTACCTGTCAAAAATGCTCGGATACGGGCTTTTTGAAAAACGGCAAATCGTGCGATTGCTATAAAGGATAATTAAATAAACGCAATAAAAACTCCCCTGCCGTATGCAAGGGAGTTTTTATATACTCCAAAAAAGATTTTTTGATAATTTTACAAAAGCGTAGCAAAAACGCTTGCATTTTTTGAAAAAATACAGTAATATAGATAAGC
>JAZSMB010000038.1:0-3401 GCA_045535685.1 Candidatus Scatosoma sp. | reverse complement strand
TCCTTGGCTCACAGAACGACATGGCTACGATCCGACTTGGCAAAAACGCTGTCGCGTGAAACGGGCACGTTTAAGGTTGAATCGCATCGCGGCGATAAAAAATATCCGCTCACGTCCGTGGAAATTTCCAAAACGCTGGGCGGAATGTTGCTTAGCCACTTCCATAAGCTCAAGGTAGACGTTCATAGCCCCGATTTTACCGTGCGCGTGGATATTCGCGAAAACGGTATTGCGCTCGTGTTTGCCGACTATATCGAGGCGGCGGGCGGTATGCCCGTGGGAACGGCGGGGAAAGGACTTTTATTGCTTTCGGGCGGTATCGACAGCCCCGTTGCAGGGTATATGATGGCAAAGCGGGGTATGAAAGTGGATTGTCTGCATTTCCACAGCTATCCGTACACGAATATGCAAGCGAAAGAAAAAGTGGTCGAACTTGCGACGATTTTATCCGAATATACTTGCGGAACTACAATGTATAGCGTGAGCGTCACGCATATTCAAGAGGCAATCCACGAAAAATGCAAACCGCAACTGATGATTACGCTTTTGCGCCGTTTTATGTACCGTATCGCCGAACGCCACGCAAAGAAAATCAGCGCACAATGCTTGATTACGGGCGAGAGTTTGGGCCAAGTTGCCAGCCAAACGATTGAAGGAATGACTTCGTCCAACTCGGTAGTAGAAACGTTGCCGGTGTTGCGGCCGCTCGTTGGGTTTGACAAAAACGAAATCATCGAAAAATCGGTAAAAATGGGTACGTACGAAACGTCTATTTTGCCGTATGAAGATTGCTGCACCGTATTTTTACCCGATTTCCCCGCCATTCGTCCTAAACTTGACGAAATTGAAAAGGAAGAAAGCAAATTAGATATCGAGGGCTTGATCGAAGAGGCGTTCGCGTCCATCGAAAAAATAAAATTGTAAGCAAAAACGTCAAAAAGCTCCGCGTATGACCAAACGCGGAGCTTTTTTATTTATTCCGTCCACCAGTCGGTATCCAAAATAGGCGGCGGGGTATGATTTTCATTTTTACCCGTATAAATTTGCGGTAGCGTGATACTTTCGCCTTTATTCGAGCCAAAATAAGGCGTAATCGTGTAAACGTACCGATTATTTGGTTGTAACCCGTCATCTACGAAAAAAGGCAGGTATTCTCCAAAATATAAAGTAGTATGCGTCGCATAATCGCTGCGTTCGATTTTGTATTGATAGAGTTTAGAATAATCTTCCGCAAACGTAATACGTGCTTTTCCGTCTACGTACGAAACGGTAGGTGTAGAAATGCGCGGAACGCTGAAAAAACAAGACTTTTCTTGCGGTTTAGAGGGTATAGAAAAGAGTTCTTCAAACACGTATTCGCTTGGTGCTTGCTCGTCTGCAATCAATAACCTATGCGTGTCATAATAGCTGATTTTATCCAACTTTACACGCTCGATCGTATGGGGTTTTGCAAAAGGCAAAATGCGTTCGTGTTTTCCGTTATACGCATTTAAAAGCGTTTGATTGATTTGTAAAAGATAATTGCACGGCAAACCACCGCCCGTATACTCTACGTCCGCGCCCGAGCGATTCCCCAGCCATACGCCTACGCAATCGCGCGTAGTAAACGAAAGGGCGTACGCGTCGCTGTTGCCGTTTTTATCGCCCGCCGTACCCGTTTTTGCGGCGATTTCTACGGGCAAAGAGCGTAATTTTTTCGCCGTACCCGTTTGCGTGGCGGTTTTTAGGATATCACTCGTTAAATACGCGGTTTCTTTAGAAAAAACCTGCTCCTCACGCACTTTGCGCTCGTATACCGTCATACCGTCGATTTCAATTTTGCGTATGAACGCACCGCGCGCGTATATTCCACCGTTTGGAAAGAGAGAATATGCGGACAAAAGCTGGGATAGCGTATATCCGTTTTTCATACCGCCGAGTGCCAAAGCCAGCGTAGCGTCGTCTGCATGGACACTTAAATCGCACCTTTGCAGATAGGAAATCGCCTTTTTCACGCCTACGCTTTCCAAAACTTTAACGGCGGGCACGTTCAAACTCTTTGCAAGCGCCTCCCGCGCACTTACGTATCCGCGAAATTTACCGTCGAAATTATTCGGCGCATAGCCGTTAAAATTCGTTTTTTCGTCTAAAATAGGCGTAGCAGGGCATAAAACGCCTTCTTCCATCGCCGGCGCATAAACGAGTAGGGGTTTTAGCAGCGAGCCGGGCAGGCGTTCAATCGCGCCAACGCTGGACACGCACCCCTTAAACCCGCGCGTTTGCGTATCGAGGATCATCATAGAATAATCGCTTTCGCTATGCGTTTTCGCAACCGTTTGCAGGGCGGATTGTGCCGCGGGGGAAAGGTAGGTATATAAACGCATTTTACCGCCGATTGTAAACGCGTATTCTTCGGCAATCGAAGAAAGTTCGTCAAAGACGAAATGCGCGTATCCCAAATCCTTTTCCTGCGCGTTAGGAGTGCTTGGCAACGGCTCGCGCATAGCTTGGCGTAACGCTTCTTCGCTGATATGCCCGTTTTTTTGCATCAAGTGCAAAACGCTGCTCTTGCGTTTTTCGCACTTTTCCGCATTTTTGAAAGGGGAATAATGGTTGGGTGCTTTGACGAGCCCTGCCAAAATCGCACTATCCGCCAAAGTAAGCTCGCTGGGGGCTTTATCAAAATAAAACCGCGCCGCCGATTGAATTCCAAAGCAGTTATGCCCAAAATAGATAACGTTTAGGTATTTTTCTAAAATTTCGTCCTTTTCGTATTCGCGCTCAAGTTGTCGCGTCAACTTCCATTCTTGTAACTTTCTTTGGATTGTTTTTTCATGGCTCAAATGGGTATTTTTGATGAGTTGTTGCGAAATGGTAGACGCACCTTCCTTAAACGAGCGCGATTTTAAGTTACCTATCGCCGCTTTCACAATTCTGCGAAAATCAAACCCGTCGTGCGTGTAAACACGCTTGTCTTCGGTATCGATAAACGCCCAGCGCGTTTGCGGGGGCACGTTTTCGATATCTACCGCCGTTTGCGTGGTTGTTACGCTTTCGATCGCTTCGCCGTTTTCATCGTAAATGATTACGTTTTGGTGTGGGAGCAGTAACTTTTCGTGCGATAAATGTACGGAAGAGGTGACGGCGAAAAAGTATCCCAAAAATCCCAAAAACAGGGCGCTAAACGTTAAAAATATAGCAAGTAAAGTTTTGTAAAGCGTTTTCATCGTACACAGTATTCGCCTTTTTTACGTTTTTATCACGAAACAAAAGGGAAAAGCGTAAGAAAAACGCTTGAAATACTTGATAAATCGCGAAAAATAGAGTATAATAAAACTTACAACACGCGCACGTAGGCGCGTGGCGCAAGGAAACGAGAGAAAAATGATACAAGAAAAATATCATATCGTCACGTACGGTTG
>JAZSMB010000138.1:0-18679 GCA_045535685.1 Candidatus Scatosoma sp. | reverse complement strand
CAAGCGCCACAACTTTCATTGCATATTCCGTGCGCAAAGAAGCAAGAGCCGTCGTGTTTGCGGTAATGCTTGCTTGCAATTCGTCGTCTTTTGCCTTATAGCTTTGCTCCAAAGCCGCGATTTGGGCTTGCAAATCCGTTTGATTGCTGTCAATCGTCGCTTGAAGTTGCGCAATCAGGGCGTCCGTTTCCGTCGTCGTATAGCTTTTATCACAACCGACAAACGCAAATGCGCTCGCACCCATAGCGAGCGTTAAAAGAGCTGTTAAAAGTGTTTTCTTTTTCATTTTTCGCCTCCTGTATATGAAAAAAGTGCCGCTTCGCAAAACGAAACAGCACTGATAAAAGTGTTTTTCCGCTTTGCTGCGACGCAATTTAATCCATATCTCTTGTAAAAGATTGTATGTAATGCGAAAAGGTACACTTCTACCCAGAAGTATACTTTTACAAGAAATATTAAATTACGTCGCACTTTCATTTTACCACTTTTTTCTATTGCGGTCAAGTTTTTGGGGAAACTTTTTTAATTTCTTATGAAACCCACCAAAATAACATAAAACACACGGCGAAAACCGTGTGTTTTACTCTTTTTATTCCTTTTTACTCTTCTTGCGAGGCAAGCAATGCTTCTCTATCCGCGATGGCGAGCGCTTCTACCATGCTATCGATATCCCCCGTCATAAACGCGTCTAAATTATACTGGCTTAATCCGATTCTGTGATCGGTCACGCGGCTTTGAGGAAAGTTGTAGGTGCGGATTCGTTCGCTTCTATCCCCTGAACCGACCATACTTCTTCTATTCTCTTCGCGTGCGCGTGCGCTTTGACTATTATAAAAATCGTATATGCGCGAGCGTAAAACCTTAAACGCGCGTTCTTTGTTTTTGAGCTGCGAGCGTTCGTCTTGGCAGGTGACGACGATCCCCGTAGGAAAGTGCGTGATACGCACCGCCGACGCCACTTTGTTTACGTTTTGCCCGCCTGCACCGCCGCTATGGAAAATGTCGATACGGATATCCTTATCGTTGATTTCCACGTCGATTTCTTCCGCTTCGGGAAGTACCGCAACCGTTGCCGCGGAAGTGTGAATTCTACCCTGTGTCTCGGTAGCAGGTACGCGTTGAACGCGGTGTACGCCGCTTTCGTATTTGAGCATTTTATACGCGCCCGCGCCGCTTACGTTATAGATCGCCTCTTTCACGCCGCCCAGCTCGGTCGCCGCCATTTCCATCTCTTCTACGCGCAATCTGTGCGCCGCGCAATAGTTTAGATACATTCGACAAAGTTCCGCTGCAAACAGCGCCGCCTCTTCGCCGCCCGTGCCCGCGCGTACCTCTAAAATACAACTTCTTTCGTCGTTTTTATCTTTGGGCAAAAGCAGAATTTTCAACTCGCTTAAAAGCGCGGCGAGTTTTTCTTTGCAAGCGTATCCCTCGTCGAAAAAGAGTTTACGCATTTCCGCGTCCGTTTCGCTTTCCGCCGTTTCAAACGCGGCGGTCATTTCTTCTTGCGTTTGCAAATATTCTTGATATTTTTCCGCCGTTTCGGAAATTTCCGCGTGTTCTTTGGAATATTTTTGCCACGTTGACGTATCCGAAAGCACGTCCGCATCGGCGAGCTTTTCGGATAAGAAATGATACCGTTGTAAAATAGCGTCTAACTTTGTCAACATAGCTTTTTTCCTTTACTTTTACTACCGTCAAGTTACGATTTTGACGTATCTATCCACTTCGTTGAAATCTTTCACGATAATCGAATACGAATTGCCTTTAAACAGTTTTGCAACCGCTTGCGCTTGACCTTCGCCCACTTCCATCATAAGTACGCCGTCTCTATCGAGATATTTGAGTGCGTCGTTTGCGATTTTGCGGTAAATATCCAACCCGTCCGCTCCGCCGTCCAACGCAAGGCGCGGTTCGAAATTTTTCACTTCCCTTTGCAACGTTTCGATGGTCGTGCTGGGAATATACGGAGGATTGCTGACGATTACGTTAAATCTACCGCGCAAGCGCGTAAACAAATCCGACTGAATAAACAATACGTCCGCCTCGTTGAGTATAGCGTTCTGCTTCGCGAGTGCAAGGGCGTCTTCGCTGATATCCACCGCCGTCACTTTGATATGCAAACCGCGCTTTTCCGCCTCTTTGGCAACCGCGATCGCGATCGCGCCGCTGCCCGTGCAAAGATCGAGTACGCTGTCCCCATCTTCCAACGAGTTTACGACCATCATCGCAAGTTCTTCCGTTTCGGGGCGGGGAATTAATACTCTTTCATCTACTTTAATCGTATACCCGCAAAAGTTGGTATCGCCGATGATATACCAAAGCGGGCGTCCCGTCATTCGTTCGTTGACGATGGCAAAAATTTGCTTGGCTTGCGCCGTTTTAATCATTTTTTCTTGCGTAGCGACCGCACTCTTGGGGATACCCAGCGACAACGCGAAAATCCACTCTGCGTCCTCTTCGTCGATTTGCGCTTCGGCAAAACGTTTCTTTACTCCGTTTAAAAGCGCACTCATCTTACCACCCACCGCAAACGCGCGGGTAGGGATCGTAGGGTCTTCGTCCATTTGCAAAACGGTGGTAAACGCGGCAATCGCGCATTCGATCATTCCGTCTTCCGGCTCTTTGGTGGTTAAGCGTTGCAACAAAAGCCCGGGCCATTTGAAAATTAAGAAAAATTTACTCTTGGTTTTGGAAAGCAGGCGTAAAATTTCGTACGATACCCCTGCCACTACGGGTAAGAGCAAGAGTTTGAACACGATGCGCAAAAAATTATCCAACGTATCGTTGCCCGTGTATAACCAACCTGCAACGAGCACGTTGGCGAGCGAGAATACGAGTATACTGACAATCATCACGAGGAATAAAAAAGTCGTACCGCAACGATCGTGCACGCGCGAACAACCGCGCACGTTTTCCACCGTGAGTTCTTTTCCTTCTTCGTAGCAAGTAATCGTTTTATGCTCCGCGCCGTGATACATAAATACGCGTCTAAGCGACGGCATCAACGACACGAGCAGTATGTACGCCACGAAAACGAGTAGGCGCACTCCGCCTTCAATGAGGTTAAACCACAAGCTTTCGATGCCCGTACTCGTTTTATCAAAGGGTAAAAAGCCCGTGATAAATTGCGGCAAGGCAATAAAAATACCCACCGCGAGCACCACGCCGAGAATGACGGAAATAAAGGCGAGAACGCCGTTGATATCCACGTGTAATTTGTCTTGCAACCATTTTTCCGCTTTGGAGGGCTGTTCTTCGTCGGGCATCGCTACGTCCGCGCTACGCAAAAGCACGCGGTTACCGTCGATGAGCGAATGCACGAAATTGACTACTCCGCGCACGAAGGGTAAACGCGAAAATTTACTCTTTTTTTCGGGGGGAGTGATACGTTCGCTTTCGATTTGAATAGCGCTTTCGGGGTCGCGTACAGCGGTCGCCATCGACGTTCTGCCGCGCATCATAACCCCTTCCATCACCGCTTGACCGCCGATGGAAACGCGTTTGATTTTATCGTTTTTCTTACTCATAATGTTATTTCGTTAAACAAAAATTTTGATAATAAAGCAAAAAGCATTAGGGTACGTTGGCGTATCCTAATGCTTTGCTTGCCGTTGTTAGTTAAGACCGTATCTCTTCTTGAATTTGTCGATACGTCCGCCGGTGTCAACCAGTTTTTGTTTACCCGTGAAGAAAGGATGGCAGTTGCTGCAAATATCCACTTTCAACACTTCGCAATCTTTCGTCGTACCCGTTTTAAACGTTGCGCCGCATGCGCAGGTAACGGTTACTTCGTGATACTTGGGATGGATGTCCGCTTTCATATATTTTCACCTCGCTGTTCGTTTTTCATTTTGAATGCTAACCTATTATATAGTTTTTTTTTGCAATCGTCAACTGTTTTTAATGCAATTTGTAAAAAATACTTGCAAATTTCATGAAAATACGATATACTTATCTTGTTCGTGCGCGTCGCGAAAGTTTTTTCGTGCGCAATTTATGACGAACGACAAGGAAAGTAAGCGTTTATGAAAGTATGGCAGTTGGCGTACCCGCATAACTTACAACACGTGAAAGCACCCGATCTGAAACTCGATGAGGATAAAGTAAAGGTGAAAATTACCAAAGCCCTGTTAACCGAAGCGGACGTTTCGGTATTTTCGGGCGCAATCAAAGTAAAAGCTCCGTTTATTCCCGGTAAATTTGCCATCGGGCAGGTGACGGAAACAAACGAAAACTCGTTTATTAAAAAGGGCGAGCGCGTGTATCTTGCAGGCACGACGGAAGACGAACTTGCTCCCGACGGGTTGAAAATCGCAGGCGAAACGGCGGACGGGTTTTACCGCGATTTTACGCTTGCAGGCGTGGACGACGTATATCCTTTGCCCGCGTCCGTCTCCGATGAGGCGGCGTTCTTGATCGACGCGATTGCACTTGCAGAACACGTCGTTGACGAAATGAACGTGACCATTGGACAACATATTTTGGTACTCGGCGGCGGCTTATACGCAAATATCTTATGCCAAATTTTAATTTACCATAGAGCCGTGCCTATTTTGGCGGATAACAACGCCGAACGGCTTGCTCGCGCAAAAAAGAGCGGTATTTACTACACCTTCCCCAACGACGAAACGCTTAAAACCAACGTTTTAAACGTGACGGGCGGTAAACTTGCAGACGGAGCGGTGTATCTGGCATACGCCAACCGCAGCGAACCGTCGGTGTTGTTCCCTCTTGTGAAGCGCGACGCGTTCGTGGCGTTCTGCGCGCCTACTTGCAAGAGTTTGCCCGTCAACTTAGAATACGCGATGAAAAATAACGTAACCATCAAGGGTGTGACGGAAAGCAGAGAATTCGTTTCCACCGCTATCAACCTTTTGGCGAATAAAGCGGTCAATTACGCCGAATTCCCTTATTTGAGTTATAAAGAAGAGCAACTCCCCGACTTGATGGAACGCTATGCGGATATTTTGGCGAGCGGGGGCAATTTACCCGAACAAATGGACGTTATCAAGTTCATTTTCTAACGCTTATATAAGGATTTTTATGAAATATATCATTGCATCGGATATTCACGGTTCATACGCTTGGTGTCAGCAGCTTATCGAAGCTTTCCACGCTGAAAACGCGGACAAGCTCGTGCTGTTGGGCGATTTATTGTATCACGGACCGCGCAACGATTTCCCCGACGACTATGCGCCCAAAAAAGTATTTGCCGCGCTCAATGCTATCAAGGACAAACTGATTTGCGTGCGCGGTAATTGCGATAGCGAAGTGGATCAAATGGTACTCGATTTCCCTATCATGGCGGATTTTGCTTTGCTTGATAATGGAAAAGGCGGCGTGTTGTTCGCTACGCACGGACATTTGTATCATCAAGACAATTTACCCTGTTTAAACGCAGGCGACGTGTTGTTGAACGGACATTTCCACGTGCCGTGTTTTAAAAGCCTTGAAAACGGCGCGTTTTACGCAAATTGCGGCTCGGTCGCCCTGCCCAAAGACGATACGCCCCACTCGTATATCGTTTACGAAGACGGCGTGTTTACTTGGATGGATTTGCAAACGGGCGGTATGTTCGACTGCGCGAATATTTAAGCGTTATTTTGTCCTTTTTATCCATTCGTCGCATACCTGCCCCATTCATTTTGATTTTTTAGACGAATTTTACGTTTTTGAAAACGTTGTTTTCTCCGCGCTTGGCAGAGCACGCGCAAAGAAAAAACAAGCAAGCTGTATCGATTAAAAAGTAAAATAAAACTTCTATTACACACTTCAAACGCTTGACAAACGTTTGAAAAGGTGGTAAGATGAAATCAACTTCATATAAACCGATGAATGAGAAGAGTACTTCCGTATCAAAACGGTACAGAGAGTTGTAGGCGGTGGAATTACAACGCGTTTGGCGGACAGGAATGGGCTCACGAGGGCGAACGAACGCGCAGAAATGCGTCAGTAGCAATCGACGGGAGTTGCACCCGTAAAAAGGCAAAGCGCATTTTTGTGCGTGGAAAGTAAGCGGACTATTTTTAGTTTATTTGGGTGGCACCGCGGTAGAGAAACTATCGTCCCAAAGAGCCATTGTACGGCTCTTTGGGCTTTTTATTACATATTTTATTACAGGAGGAAATGCACGATGCAAAAGGAAATCCCCTACAAAATTTATTTAGACGAAGAAGAATTGCCAAAATATTGGCATAATTTGCGTGCGTTTATGACCAAAAAACCCGCGCCTCTTTTGAATGCGGAAACGCTTCAACCCATGACGCAAGAAGAGCTTTCCGTGGTTTTTTGTGAAGAACTTGTCAAACAAGAATTAGACGATACCACCAAATATATCGAAATTCCCCAAGAAATCCGTGATTTTTATAAAATGTACCGTCCTGCTCCGCTCGTGCGCGCGTACTGTTTAGAAAAAGCACTCGATACGCCTGCACATATCTATTATAAATTCGAAGGCAACAACACGAGCGGCAGTCATAAGCTTAACTCGGCAATCGCACAGGCGTATTATGCAAAGCAACAAGGTTTGAAAGGCGTGACGACGGAAACGGGCGCAGGGCAATGGGGCACCGCGCTTTCGATGGCGTGTTCGTATTTTGGGCTGGATTGTAAAGTATTTATGGTAAAATGTTCGTACGAACAAAAGCCCTTCCGTAGAGAGGTAATGCGTACTTACGGCGCAAACGTCACCCCTTCTCCTTCCACGACCACCAAAGTGGGCAGAAAAATTTTGGAACAATTCCCCGGCACGAACGGTTCGCTTGGGTGCGCAATTTCCGAAGCGGTGGAAACGGCAACGGGGTTGGACGGATATCGCTACGTGCTTGGGAGTGTGCTCAACCAAGTTTTATTGCATCAATCGGTCATCGGTTTGGAAACGAAAACGGCTCTGGATAAGTACGGCGTGAAAGCGGATATCATTATCGGTTGCGCGGGCGGTGGCTCGAACCTTGGCGGTTTGATTTCTCCGTTTATGGGCGAAATGTTGGAGGGCAAGGCGAAGTATCAATTTATCGCGGTGGAACCCGCGTCCTGTCCTACCCTTACGCGCGGTAAGTATGCGTACGATTATTGCGATACGGGTATGGTTTGCCCGCTGTCGAAAATGTACACGCTCGGCTCGGGATTTATCCCTGCCGCAAGCCACGCCGGCGGACTTCGCTATCACGGTATGACTTCGACTTTGTCCGAGTTGTACGATCAAGGCTTAATGGAAGCACGCTCGGTAAAACAAACGGAAGTGTTTGAGGCAGCGGAATATTTCGCACGCGTGGAAGGCATTTTACCTGCACCCGAGTCGGCGCACGCAATCCGCGTTGCTATCGACGAAGCGCTCAAATGCAAGCAATCGGGCGAGAAAAAGACGATTGTATTCGGTTTAACGGGCACGGGATATTTCGATATGATGAGCTATGAAAAATTCCACGACGGCAAAATGACCGATTATATCCCTACGGAAGAAGATTTGAAAAAAGGCTTCGACGGTATCCCTGATATCCATTTATAATCGAGTTTTTTCGACCTTTTTCGACAAATAAAATATTTTAGCAAATTTTGGCTTAATTTATCGAAAACACTTGCGGTTATCCGCAAGTGTTTTTTGTTTCGTCGCATACCTGCCTGCCGCATATGCGGTTTTTAGCATATTTACTCCCCCTACCGATTGATTGATTTTGCTTGGTCGAAAAACAGCGAACAATATCGAACGCAGGCGGATTTTATCGTATGTAGGTTGCGGTCTATGCGGTCTTTTGCATACGGCAAGTTTCGCCCTTTTTCGAGCGTCGAATTTCGTCGTATGCACCAACGGGCAAATGAAAACGAGGCGAAAAAAAAAGCAACCGCATATAAGCGGTTGCTCGTTTCTGCGTCGTTTAGCCGTTTTAAAACGCGTACTGGATATACTCGATTTCGCCGTTTGGATACACCTCTACCACGTCAAAGCGCGCGTTGGGTTCTTGCCCGGTTTTCAGCCAGTAGTATTTGGCGATTTGATAATACCGCGCCTGTTTTTGCTTGCCCACCGCCTCGCGCGGAGTGCCAAACGAGTTCCCTTCGCGTGTTTTTACTTCCACGAAAGCAATCTCGTCGCCGTCTTGTATAATTAAATCTGCCTCGCCAAAGGGTGTGCGAAAGTTGCGCTCTAAAATTTTCGCGCCGCGTTCTTTTAAGTAATTTTCCGCTAACCTTTCGCCTTTTTTCCCTAAAACTTTTTTGTGAACGTCCTGCGGTGAATGGGACATAAGCCTTGCTCCTTAATCGCTGCGATATGCGCCGCCGTGCCGTAGCCTTTATTTTTCATAAATTGATACGCGGGATATTGCGTATCGTACTCGTCCATCAACTTGTCACGGTGCACCTTTGCGATGATACTCGCCGCGCCGATTAAGTAAGAAAGGGCGTCGCCGTGCACCACGCTATATTGCGGAAATTGCACGTCGATATGCATATTTCCATCGGTAAGGACCATACCAGGTACGAGTTTAAGCGATTCTATCGCCTTTTTCATACCCAGTTTTGTCGCTTCCAAAATATTGATTTCGTCAATCGTTTTTTCGTCGATTTCCACAATCGAATAGGCAAGCGCGGTCGCCTTAATTTTTTCTGCGAGTTCTTCCCGCTTTTTTGCGGAAAGTTTTTTGCTATCGTCCACGCCTACGATAATTTCATCCTCGTCAAGCGGCATAATGACCGCCGCGCAAACGACCGGCCCTGCAAGCGGTCCGCGCCCCACTTCGTCCACGCCCGCAATGAAAGTATACCCCTTTGCTTGCAACGCACGTTCGTAAGCGAGTTTTTCTTCTGCATTCCAAATTTTTTTCATCATTCGTCCCTTAACTTTTCAATATCTTTTATCGTTTAAAAGGAAAACTCTTTATAATCGCTCGGATTTTCCAGCGTAATTTTTCCCACTCTGCCTTTTCTAAAATCGTCAATGAGTGCTTTTGCGCCGCGTTCGTAGTCGAACTCGCCGCCGCGTAAAATAAATCCGCGACGCTTGCAAAGTGCTTCGTACATTCCCAGTTTTTCGGAAAAATCGGTAATCGAATAGCGTTCGGTCAAATACGCGGGGTATTTTTCCGCCATTTCGCCAAGTAGCTCCAAAGCCACGTCGTCCATATCCAAAATATCGTCGTTGATACTGCCGATATACGCCAAATGTCTTGCGTGGTATTGATCGTCGAACGAGGGCGGCATCGTACCCGGGGTGTCTAATAAATCGAACGCACCGCATTTGAGCCAACGCACGTCGCGCGTAACCCCTGCTTTGTCCCCCGTTTTTGCGCGTTTTTGTCCGCTGATTAAGTTGACCAGCGTGCTTTTGCCTGTGTTCGGGATCCCCGCAACCATAAAACGGAACGTTCTATTGAGCCCCTTCGCCTCCGCGCGCTGACGTTTTTCTTGCGTGATCGCCGTGAGTTTTTGGAGCACCAAACGTTTGGTGGAGGGGTTGGTCGAATCGCATTTGACGCAATATTTGCCTTTTTCTTCGAATAACTTCAAAAAGCCGTCCGTTTTGTTTGGATCGGCAAGGTCGGCTTTATTCAAAAGATATAAAACGGGTTTTTCGCCAAAAATCTTTTTAAAATTTTTATTGACGGAAGCAATCGGCGCACGGGCGTCGAGTACGCAAATGATACCGTCGCACAAGTCGCGTTTTGCTTCCATATCCCGCATGGCTTTGGTCATATGCCCGGGAAACCATTGTATATTTTTCATCGTCTTTTTCCTTTCATCGCATACATGGGTGGGTGTTTTTGATAAATACAACCACTTTTTTGCGATTATTTCAATAAATCGGGGCGGCGTTTTTTAGTGATCTCCATCGCTTGCTCTCTACGCCATTTATCAATTTTGCCATGGTCGCCGCTACGCAAAATTTCGGGTACGGGGATACCGCGATACTCTTGCGGACGGGTGTATTGCGGATATTCGAGCAAGTTCTCGGAAAAACTTTCATCTACCAGCGACGAGGGGCTGAGCACGCCGTCCACGTAACGAGAAACGCAATCGGCAACCACCATCGCGGGCAGTTCTCCGCCTGTCAAAACGTAATCGCCGATGGAAATTTCTTCATCGATGAACAAATCGATTGCGCGTTGGTCCACGCCTTCGTAATGCCCACAAAGCAAAATTAAGTGCTCGTATTCTAACAGCTGAAACACTTTTTGTTGCTTGAACACTTCCCCTTTGGGCGACATATAAATTCTGCGCGCTTTATGCTCGGGGTCGAGTGCGTCAATCGCGCTGCCGATGGGTTGGGGCATCATCACCATGCCCGCACCGCCGCCAAAGGGATAATCGTCGCATTTTAAGTGCTTATCTTCGGTATAATCGCGCAAGTTGACGATATTGATTTGGATTTTACCCGATTTTTGCGCTCTGCCCAAAATACTTTCTTGCATCGCGGAAAACATTTCAGGGAAAAGTGTTAAAATCTCTACTTTCATATTACCTCAAATTCAGTTTTTTCTTTAAATAATAAATCTCAAAACAGAATGCGCCAACCGTAAGCCCTGCTTGCAGCAAAATCATAATCCATAAGCCGATATGTACGCCAACGGGAGTATTGAAAAGCATGAGCATATCCGTCGTGACGGTCGCGATGAATAACGATTCTACAATGGAAACGGCGATAAATACCAGCAATACGGTGATACCCGATTTTTTCTTACCCGTGTATTTGGAGAGTGCGCAACTCGCCGCGCCAAATATGCAAGGCATCATCAGCGCGCCTATCAGCGATATGAGCGTAGCTTCGATCGTAAGGAATACCGCGTCAACGGGCGCGGTGTTAAATATATCGCCAAAAATCCCCGAAAGCTCTGCGCTAAGTAAATTTAAAAAGTTTCCGCCGTCGGCAATCAGACAAGTAATCAAAATGCTAATCCAAATGACCACACCCGCCAAAAACGAGCAAAGAATGGCTGTCAAACGCTTTGCAAGGACGTGTTCTTCCATACTCGCAGGAACGCTGAACGTTAAGTACCCTTCTTCTTTAAAAAAGTTTTTGTTATAACGATGCACGGGCGCGATATACGCGTAAATACCAAAAGCGCCCACCGCGTAAAAATACATAAGCATCGACAAAATAAGCAAACCGTTTACTTGATAATATTCGTCTTGTGTGGAGTTTTGTAAATCGTTGCGTAAAAGAACGGCGAAGAAAATCCCTAAAACGAGTACGAAAACGGAAAAGAAAGAAATCGGCAACAGGTAGTGCTTGATTTCCGCTTTAACAAGCTTTTTCAACATTCTTTTGCGGACTTTTTTCAGTTTGCCGTGTTTATCAAAATCTTCGTCGGGCAGCGGGAGTTTTATCTCCGTCGCCGTCGGTGCAATTTCATTCGTCGCAGACATGGTAGGTTGATTTTGATCGAATTCTTCAAAAACAGCGTCGTTTTTTACATCCATCTGAATACCTCCCTAAACAATGCGTCTATCGTTTTACCCTCGCGCGCGCGGATTTCGTCCGCGTTGCCGTCCAAGACGATACAGCCCTCTTTTAAGAAGAGAATAAAATCGAAATATTCTTCAATTTCCGAAATGAGGTGGGTAGAAATAATCATGGTCGAGTCGGCACTCTTATGCGCGAGAATGGTGTTTAATATGTAATCGCGCGCGGCAGGGTCCACGCCTGCAATCGGCTCGTCTAATATAAAAAGGCGAGCGTTTCGCGAAAGGGTTAAAATGAGCGAGAGCTTTTCTTTCGTACCCTTGGAAAGCGCTTTTACTTTTTGTTTGGAGTTTACGCCCAGTTCTTGTATCATTTGCTCGGCTTTTTTTCTATCAAAGTCGGTAAAAAACTCTTCGAAATAATCAAGCTCTTGGGTGACCGTGAAACTCTCGTTGAGAGAATGGGCGTCGGAAAGATAAGAAACGATGGATTTGGTTTCCACGCCGATGGGATAACCGGCAATTTCCACGCTGCCCTCGGTAGGCGCTAACAAGCCCGTCAATAGCTTAATAAAAGTCGTTTTACCGCTCCCGTTCGGACCAAGCAAGCCGACAATACCACCGCTTGGAATACGCAAATTGACGTGATTGAGCGCACATAAATCTTTGTAGTACTTGGTAAGATTTTTACACTCGATAATATTTGCCATATCTTCCTCCTTTCGATTATTTTTTATCTTTCATCGCGTACATGGTACGCTGATTTTTATAAAATGGCGCTTACGAAGTCTTCGCTGTTGAAAAACTCGAGATCGTCCATCTTTTCGCCTACGCCTGCAAAAATAACGGGCAACGAAAGCTCGGACGAGAGCGAGAATACGAATCCGCCTTTCGCCGTGCCGTCTAATTTGGTGAGTACGATACCGTCGAGCTCCACCGCTTCGTCAAAAACGCGCGCTTGGTTAACTGCGTTTTGTCCCGTCGTTGCGTCAAGCACCAAAAGCTTTAAAAAGTCCGCTTCGGGATACTCGCGCGTGACCACTCTATCCATTTTACGCAGCTCGTTCATTAAATTTTCTTTGACGTGCAATCTTCCCGCCGTGTCAACGATGACAACGTCCGTCTTTTTCGCTTTTGCCGACGAAACGGCGTCGAAAATTACTGCGGACGGGTCGCTGCCCTCTTCGTGCTTGACGATACGCACTTTCGCGCGCTCCGCCCAGACGGATAACTGCTCGCTTGCAGCCGCGCGGAAGGTATCCGCCGCCGCTACCGTCACACTCTTGCCCTGTTTTAAAAAATAATGCGCAAGTTTGCCCACCGTCGTCGTTTTACCCACTCCGTTTACGCCCACGAGCATAATCACGCAGGGGTATTGCGGGGGTTCTACTTCCGATTCTTGCAACATCTCGGTTAAAATGTTTTTAAGTAGCCCGATAACGTAGTTTTCGTCTTTGAGTTTTTCCGCAATCGCTTGCTGCTTTACGCGATCGACCACTTCGCCAGCCGTCGTCACGGATACGTCTGCGGAAATTAAAATTTCTTCTAACTCCTCATAAAAATCGTTGCCGAGTTTGTTTTTGGAAAACAGCACGCGTAATTTTTCAGAAAAGTTATCTTTCGTCTTTTTCAACGCTCCGAAGAGCTTACCGAAAATACCCATAATTATTATTCCTGATCTATATTTGAATATGTAAAATGCTTTTAATAAATTGAAAACCGTTGGTTTTCGTGAATTGTCTTTACCAGACGTGAATTGCCGACACCGTCGGCGTGAATTGCACGCCCGTGGCGTGCATTTTGGTACAATTTATAAAATTCCCCGCAACGCGTTGCAAAGCAACGCGCATTTCACGAACGCTTAATAAGCATTCCTTTCACTAAAAATTTGGCGCCCCCGACGGGAGTGTACTTGAGCGTACACGAGCAAGGGGCGCACAGCTTGGGCGCCATATTGCGACGCATATGTGTCGTTTTTTCAATTATTCGACTGTGCCTGCGCCCAGCTTGCTTTCCACTTCCGCAAGTCGTACGGAAACGATCTTGGAAACGCCTTTTTCTTGCATGGTAACGCCAAAGAGCGAATCCGCTTGGTTCATGGTCGGTTTTCTGTGCGTGATTACGATGAACTGCGTATCGAGTGCAAATCTCTTTAAATACGAAGCAAATCTATCTACGTTTGCATCGTCGAGCGCAGCTTCGATTTCGTCCAAAATACAGAAGGGCATCGGGTGCGATTTTAAGATAGCAAACAAGATAGCAATCGCCGTCAAAGCGCGTTCGCCGCCCGAAAGCAACGAGATTTTGGTAAGTTTCTTACCCGGAGGACAAGCCACGATTTCGATACCTGCCGCAAGCGGGTCTTCCCCTTCCACGTAGTCGATTTGCAGTTCCGCTCTACCGCCGCCAAAGAGTTCTTTGAACGTGGTTTTGAAGTTTTCGTTGATTAAATCGAACCCTGCGTTGAACATACGGAGCATTTCCCCGCGGATTTCATCAAGCGCCGATTGCAAATCGTCGATGGCTTTTTGCAAGTCGTCGCGTTGCGTGACCATTTCTTCGCAATGGCCTTTTTCGTACTCGTATTCTTCCACGGCGTTGGGATTGACGGGGCCAAGCTGGGTAATTTTGCGTTTCAAAACGGTGATCAAGTTTGCCGCTTCACTCACGTTGAAGTTTTCTTGTCTTAACGGCAAGCAGCTTTCATAATCCAGCTCGTACGCTTCTTCCAAACGCGCGCGCAAGTTTTCGAGGTTGGTGTCGATTTTACTAATTTCAATTTCGCACTTATACCGCTTGTCCGATTGCTTGGTAAGCGTTTCTTGCAAGCTCTCTTTTTCCGTTTCCAGCTCTACTTGTTCAGCGTTAATCACTTCTTTTTGCTTGGAAAGTTCGTTGATTTCCGCTACGATCGCTTCTACCGCCGCGCGTTCTTCGTCGGTGAGTTCTTTTTCTCTCGCTTCCGATTCTAAACCGTTGAGTTTGGTTTGCGCGTTCGTCTTTTCGTATTCGGTGTCCAAAATGCGCTTAACGATATCTTCTTTTTCTTGCGTTAAGCGTTCGATATTTTCCTCGTGCGAGTCGATTGCCGTACGGAGCGCCGTGTATTCGATTTCCGCAAGGCGAAGTTTTTCATTCTTTTCCGCGCGCTCTTCTTTAAAGCGTTCGCATTGTTCTTTTTGGCTTGCCATTTGCGTTTCCGCATCACGACGGCGAGCGGCAATTTCTTCTTCGGTAAGCGACGAGTTCTTTTCTTCGAACGTGAGCGCTTCCAGCTTATTATTTTGCTCTGCTAACGCTTCGTTATACGTTTCAAGATCCAGTTCGGTTTCGCTTAATTGCTGCGCAAGTGCCGTTTCGCGTTGTGTTAAGCCGGCAATCGTGCTGTTTGCGCCTTGATATTTTTCGCGGAGCGCGTCTACCGCCGCCTCTGCCTCTTCGCGCGCCTTTTCGCTTTCCGCGATCGCCACTTTTAACTTTTCTATGTATTTTTGCTTGCGAGCGATATTGTCTTTACATTCTTGAATTTTTCTTTCGTTGGAAAGCAAAGACGCGGAATCTTTTCTACGGCTACCGCCCGTCATCGAACCGCTGGTTGCAACGGTGTCGCCGTCGAGTGTAACGATTTTGAAAAGGTTGCCGTACTTTTTCGCAATCGCGGTTGCGTTGGCGATATTGTCGCAAATAAGCGTATTGCCAAGCAAGTTGGAAATAACGTTATAATAATATTCGTCGTAATGCACAAGCTCGGTCGCAAGCCCCATTGCGCCGCGTTCGTCCAGCGCGCGACGGATTTCGCGGGAGTCGGGACGGGGACGCATACTTGCTACGGGTAAAAACGTCACTACGCCGCCGTTCGTTCTCTTTAAGTATTCGATTAAATATCTGGCGTCGTCCGCGGTGGGCGTAACAACGTTTTGCATTGCACCGCCAAACGCGGTTTCGATTGCCGTTTCGTATCTTTGGTCGGTGGAAACGACGTCCGCCAACGCGCCGTGTAAGCGGCGTTGTACGTCGGGGTTGGTTTTGGAAACGGACAGCAAACGGCGTACCGATTCTTTATACCCTTCGAAACGGTTTTTTAAGCTAATGTACATTTCCAAGTTTTCTTTCAGCGACGCGATTTGACCGTTTGCGTTAAAGAGTTCTTGGTTGAAATCGTTGATCGTGAGTTGCATTTCGCGGGCTTGTTCTTGCTTTTCTTCCAGCTCGCGCATACCCGTGGACGTGAACGATTGCAAATTTTTCATATCTTTACGCACGGCAGAAAGTTCGTCAAGCAAACGTTCTTTTCTTTCTTGCGTTTTTTCCACCGCCGCTTTGAGTTCTTGGATACGGTCTTTCGTCGCTTCTAAACGCGCGGTAAGCGTACCCAAATTCTTTTTCAGTTCAGACAAGTCGTCTGCGTCGGAGAGCTGACTTTGTCTATTTTCGTCTGAGAATTTTTCGAAAACGGCAATCTTTTTATCGAGTGCGGAAATCGCGTTACGGAGCATTTCCGTTTGCGTTTCCAGTTCAGAAACACGCGCGATATCTTCGGTGTTTTTCTTGTTCGATAAAGCGATTTCATCGTCGATTTCGCCGATACGCGTTTTGCTTGCAGTTAAAAATTCTTCCGCCGCCTCGATTTGCGAGCGGTAGGTGGAAATACGCTCTTTGACCAAGCGCAATTCGCCGTCCTTTCTCTCGTTGCCGACCGATAAATCTACGCGTTGATCGTTGAGCTCCGCCAAGCGGTTATCCGCCGACGCAATTTTTTCGCGGTTGCCTTCGATTTTACGGTTGATGCGTTCGATACTCGTGTTCAGTTCGATAATTTTATCGGAAATAGCGGAAATATCCTTTTTGAATTTCCCCTTTTCGTTTTCCGCGTTTTCGTAGCGGTAGATGTACGTATTCGCCTCGTTGATTTTGAGCGAAGAAGAATATTCGTTATACTCTCTCGCCTTTTCCGCCTCCCCTTTCATTCTGCCAAGGTGGCGCTGCGATTCGTCGATACGTTGGCTGTAAATATACAAATTGGAGTTGGCGTCCTCGAGCTTTCTTTCGATTTCTTCCTTTCTCGATTTATAGACCATCAGCCCGATCGCTTCTTCGAAAATCAAACGTCTGTCCTCGGGGCGTGCGTTCATGATTTGTTCTACTTTGCCTTGACCGATGATCGAATAACCTTCTTTACCCAAACCGATACCGTGGAAGAGCGCAACGAGGTCTTTCAAACGGCTGACTTCGTTGTTGATCAAATACTTGCTATCCCCGTTTCGATATAATCGGCGCGTCATCGATACTTCGGGCGTGTCCATTTTGAACAGCCCGCGCGAGTTGTCAAATACCAGCGTAACTTCGCAAAACGATTGCGGTTTTCTTTCTACCGTACCGCCGAAAATGACGTCTTGCATGTTCGAACCGCGCAACGATTTTGCCGATTTTTCACCCAAAACCCAACGTACGGCGTCGGCAATATTACTCTTACCGCAACCGTTCGGGCCAACGATACAGGTGACGCCCTCTTCAAAGCGAATAACCGTTTTGTCGGCGAATGATTTAAAACCGACCAGTTGTATTTCCCGTAAATCCAAAGTGTATTCCTCTCTTTGTTTTATTTTTCTCGTTTTATATGTGGCGTTTATTCGCCAAATTTACTTTGCAGTTCCCAAAGTAGGCGCGCGGAGGCGGTTGCCTGCGCTTCCTTGATGGTTCTGCCTTCGCCCTTTGCCTGTTCTCCCATCGCGCGAACGACGCAATAGAAAGTAGGGCTGTGGTCTTTGCCGATTTTTTCAACGTCCACACTCGGCTGTTTGTGTCCGCGTTTTTCCAAATATTCTTTCAAATCGCCGATGGGGTTGCTCGTTTTACCGTCCAAACGCAAATTACCGTGTTTGAAAATAAATTTTTTCGCCGCGCTGTACCCGCCGTCCAAATAAATCGCTGCCGTAATCGCCTCAAATAAGCTGGATTTGGGTTTGCCGTTGAGGTTGTATTCCGTCCCCTCGTGGAGTAAATACCCAAACACGTCCAACCCGTCAATCGCCGAATCGAGCGCGTTTTTGCATACGAGTTTTTGTCTTTGGTTGGTCATTTTACCTGCCGTGGCTTGACGGTCCATTTTATATTGCCACTCGGTTACCACCATTTGCAATACCGCGTCGCCCAAATACTCCATTCTATCGTTATGCACACCGCCGGTGTGGTGCGCATAGGATACGTGGATAAACGCCTCTTCGAGCAGCGATTTTTGTTTAAACGTATAACCTAATTTTTTTTCGATTTCTTCGCAGGGAATTTTCATGCTTGCACTCCGCCCTCTTGCACAGCCGCCGCTATCGCGTCCATATCGATTCCGTCTAAAAGCTCTTTGATTTTATCCGAAAGATTGCCGCGCGCCGCCGCCGTTGCCTGCTCGATACATACCGAGAACCCGTACGCTTTAGAGTTGCCGTGCCCTTTTACTACCGGTTTGGTCAGCCCTAAGAAGGTTGCGCCGCCTTTGCCCTCGTAGTCTAAACTTTTTTTGATATTTTTGATAACGCCGCCGCTAAGGAGCGCGCTAATCATCGTAAAGATATTGCGTTTGAATTCTTTTTTCAAGATGGTAGAAACGGCTTTTGCGCAGCCTTCTACCGATTTGGTAGCGATATTGCCCGTAAAACCGTCGCAAACCATCACGTCGATATCGCCGTACATCAAATCGCGCCCTTCCACGTTGCCCGCATAATTGACCGCGTCGATTTTTTTCAAAAGCGCGTTGGTTTCTTGTTGTAAAATTAAGCCTTTGTGGTCTTCCGTACCGTTATTCAAAAGCCCGACGCGCGGATTTTTTACGCCGAATACCGTTTGCGCGTACGCCGTTGCCATGAGCGCGAAATGCACCAAGTTGATGGGCTTGCATTCGAGGTTTGCTCCGCAATCGCAAATGAGCGTCGTTTCGCCGCGATGGTTGGGGATTGCAGGACAAAGCGCAGGACGGGACACGCCTTTTATTCTGCCTAAAACGAGCACGCCTGCCGTGAGTACCGCGCCCGTTGAGCCGGAGGACACCAAGCCGTCCGCCTTACCTTCTTTAAGCAGACGGAACGCCACCACGAGCGAAGAATCTTTTTTTGTTTTCACCGCTTTGGTGGGGATTTCTTCCATCGTAATCGTTTCCGTCGTATGTACGATTTCCACGCGCGAACGATCGTAAGCGTATTTGGAAAGTTCGCTTTCCACTTGCGTTTGATCGCCGCAAAGGATTAAATACAAATCTTTGTCATTATTGAGCGCGCGAACGCAGCCTTCT
>JAZSMB010000148.1:0-2680 GCA_045535685.1 Candidatus Scatosoma sp. | reverse complement strand
CCTTTGCGTCTTCCACCACGTCGTGAAATGCTTTTTTGAAAAAATTGGTCATCGCTTTTTCTCCTTGATTGATTTTTTGGGGCGTTTGCCCTGTTTGCAAGCATAGTTTACCCCGGCGGCGTTAAAAAGAAGACAAAAATTCGTTAAGAAATTGTAAAATCTCAAATTTATCGAAAAAAGTAGAAAAGGAGGGGAAAACTATGGGAAAAAGCACGAAAAAAATAGATTTTCCCTGATTTTTTTTAGATAAATATTGACAAGGGGGGCATTTTCAGGTTATAATAATCCAAAAAATTAAGGCAAAGGAGGAATTTTACCATGCCGGACTTTTCAAAACTTCCGCTTCTGTTACTCGATAACAGCAGCATGATGTCCGTCCTCAACGAGGGCGAGTTCCGTTGCCGCAACCTGACTTTCGAGGAAGCAAAACACATCCTGGAAATTCACGAAGAAAACGACGTGTTACGTTGTTTCAGCGATTCGGGGATCGAAACGGTCATCTTCGACTACTTGGGCGTTGCAAAGCGCGAGTTTCAGTACAAACATATTCGCAATATGCGCCCCGATCAGGACGCAATCGTGTTCAAACTGTACATCACGCCCTCGAAATCCCAGCCCGTGATTCACGCAGACGACGGGGTAGAGGCAAAACGCATTCAAAACGTATACGTGTACTGTCAATATCTGACAAGAATATCGTAACAATTTCGGCGGAAACAATTTTTGAAAAGTGTTTCCGCCTCTTTATGGGGAAATAACATGGCAAAACTGATCGACAAAACCTGGAACTGGGGACACCTGGAAGGCAGCCACAACTTCATCACCGGTATCAATCATGCGATGACGCCAGAACAGTTTATGGAAGAATACGGCGTTCCCAACGCTTTCATTGTCTCGTATGCAGGCAATATCCAACCGCCGTTTGACGCTTATTTCAAGCGTTTTTCGGGGCTGAAACAAATCAAATGGTCGGTGCTTGGCGACGCAAGTACACCCCTGCCGGAGGCGCGCCTCGGCGAAACACAGACCATACTCGACTGCGTGGATAAGGGGATCACGCCCAACCTGACGGGCGGCGTGCTGGACGATTTTTTCTCGCCCGAGCGCATGAAACGCTTTCCCCCTGCTGTGCTGAAAGAGATCAAGGCGGCACTCAACGCAAAGGGGTTGGATTTCTGGTGCGTGCTATATAATCACCAACTTGACCTCGACCTTGCGCCGTATATGGAGTGTTTTGACGGCGTTTCCTTCTGGCTGTGGGGATCGGAACATATCGAAAATTTGGATATGCACCTTGAAAAGTTTTTCAAGGTGGCGGCAGGAAAGCAAAAAATGCTTGGCATGTACTTGTGGGATTATTTGGACGAGGGGACGAAACCCATGGACGGCGCGCGGTTTGAAAAACAGTTGAAACGCTATTTCGGATTGCTGGAAAACGGCGAAATTGAGGGCGTCATCTTCTGTTCGTCGACTGTCGCTGACGGCGATTTGGAGGCAAATAAAATCCTCAAAAAATTCCTTCAAGAAAACGGCGATCGTGAAATTAAAAAATAAATTAAAAAAAGGGCTTTCCTTCAAGGAAAGCTCTTTTTTATTTGACAATACGAACAAAAAGGTGTATACTCATTTTACTCAAAACTAAAAATGAGAATTTCTCAAAAAAAGAAAAAAGATGAAAAAAGAATTTTTGGTAGAACTGCAAACGCAAATGCCGTATTTGAGTACGGTGGAAAAAAAGATTGCCGAAGAGATTATCCGTGATCCGCGCACGTTTGTCGAGTGGACGATGGCGGAGTTGTCTGAAAGGATTGGGGTATCGCAGGGCAGTATCGTAAACTTTGCAAAAAAGTTTACGAGCGGCGGTTTTCCGCGCCTGAAAGTTGCGGTCGCCTCGTGTATCGTCGGGGAGAACGTGAAACAGGGTTCTGCCGCGACGATCGACAACGGTTTGCAGGCGTACAAAAAGGTGACGGACGGGTTGCAATCTGCCATCCACAATACGGCAGGACTCAATTCCGACGGCGCAATCGAACGGGTTGCGGAACTGATACTGGCGGCAAAGAAAGTGGAACTTTGCGGCGTGTACCGCTCCGGCCTGGTCGCAAATGATTTTTACTATCAACTGCTGGATATTGGGATTCCTGCAATTTTTATCCCCGACTTTTATTCGGCGGCGGTTTCGGCAAGTATGTTGGAATCGGATTGCGTTTTGATTGCCATTTCGCATACGGGGCGCACCAGAGAGGTGTTGGACGCCGCGATGCTTGCAAAGGAAAACGGGGCAAAAATCGTCGTGATCACCAAAAATCGCTTTTCTCCGATCGCAAAACTTGCCGACGAAGTGTTGATTTCCACCGCCTGCGACGATTTTTTGACGGCTACGGCAAACGAGGTGCGTATGTCGCAACTTGCCCTGACCGACGCCGTCTGTGAATATCTCAGCGCAAGGATGGATCAGGAAAGCGAACAGCGATTTTCGCGCAATCTCAAAATACGGAATATGCATAGCGTAGAGGACTAAACAATGAAACTCAAACAAGAGGCAAAAAAAGCAATTCGCATTGGCACTTTGTGTTCGGTGTCGTATTTGGCGGTATACGTAGCGCGCAATATTTTAAGCGCCGTTGCGCCGCAGATGATCGAACAGGGCTATTCGGAAACATTTATTGGCAGTTTGTCG
>JAZSMB010000155.1:0-10072 GCA_045535685.1 Candidatus Scatosoma sp. | reverse complement strand
CTTGTGGTTTTTACTTTAAGGAGTATTATGATAAATAACTTGCCTGTAGAAAAAAAGGAAGAATGCGTATTGCGCTATAAAAATGGAACACCTCTCAAAATCCTTGAGAGTGAATATCATATTTCCCGTGCAACTATTTATCGTTGGACAAAACAATATAATGCACACCGTCCAGTTTACTGCCAAAGCTTTCACGAAAAAATATGAGCCATCCAAAGAAAATGCCTTTCGAGGAAGAACAACAGCTACTGAAAATTGTAGATAAAAATCCTAACATTTCTGATAGAGAGTTAGCGGAATTATTAGAAACAAAAAGAAACCCTGCATTCCTTTATAGAAAAAGAGAAAAATTATTAGGAAAGCGTAAAATCTCTTATAAGAATGATTATAGCACCTTTTTCAACACTGATAAAATCATACAACTAAATCAAAGCGACTATAAAAGTGGTATTCTTATCTATAATTCAATCATTTCGGCACAAAAAAGACTTCCGCGTCGGGAAGTCTTTTTTGCTTATTGCTATTCTTTTATACGCCGCTGTAAGCTGCGAAACCGCAGTCGATAGGCAATACCACGCCGGTAATCGCCGACGCCGATTTATCGTCGCAAAGGAAGAGCGTTCCGCCCAAAAGTTCGTCTGCGTCCACAAATCTGCCCGTAGGCGTACCGTTCAAAATTTTTGCCGAACGCGCGGTGGGCGTGCCGTCTTCATTAAAGAGCAGCGCCTTGTTTTGCGCGGACACCAAGAACCCGGGCGCGATCGCATTACAGCGAATTCCCGTACCCGCAAAGTGCGTTGCAAGCCATTGCGTAAAGTTGGAAATACCCGCCTTTGCAGCGCTGTACGCAGGGATTTTTGTGAGGGGCGTGTACGCGTTCATTGAAGAAATATTCAAAATACAGCCCTTCTTTTTTGCTACCATATCCTTTGCAAAAACTTGCGTAGGAAGCAGCGTGCCTTGGAAGTTGAGCTTGAATACGAAATCCACGCCGCCTGCGTCGAGATCGAAGAAGGATTTACCACCTTCTTTCGCTTCGTGTTGATACTCGTTATCCGTCGTTGCTCTGGGGTTATTGCCACCGGCGCCGTTGACCAAAATATCGCAAGGGCCGAGATCGTTCAAAACCGCTTGATGCACTTCTTCCAAGCTCGTAGGCTCTAATACGTTCGCTTTATACCCTTCGCAAACGTATCCTTCCGCTTTGAGTTCCGCCGCCAACTTCTTTACTGCGTCTTCGTTTAAGTCGAGTGCAGCCACTTTCGCGCCGCTTTGCGCAAACGCTCTCGCCATCGCGCCGCAGATAAGTCCGCCTGCGCCCGTGACAACCACTACTTTTCCGCTATAATCAATATTCAAAGGTAAATTCATGTTCCTTTTGCTCCTTATTTATCAAATTTTTCAAGACTGTCCCACACGCCGAGCATATACATTATCCCCAAAGCGCGGTCGTATAAACCGTACCCAGGACGCACCGTACCCGGTCCTTCGTTCCAAAGGTGCCTACCATGGTCGGGACGAATGTAGCCGTCAAAGCCGCAATCGTGATACGCTTTCAAGATATCCAAGATGCCCGTGTCGCCGTCACAGTCGCGATGGCTCGCTTCGGAAAAGTCGCCGTTGTCAAAGTGTTTTACGTTTCGAATATGCGCAAACGCGATTCGATCGCAATGCTTTCGAACGATATCCGCCACGTTGTTGTCGGGGTTCGCATTCAAGCTACCCGAGCAAAGGGTAAGACAGTTATACTCGTCGTCTACCATTTTCAAGAACCGATCGATACTCTTTTCGTCTACGAGTAAACGAGGCAAGCCAAAGATATCCCAAGGGGGATCGTCCATGTGGATAGCCATTTTGATATCGCACTCTCTACACGTGGGCATAATCGCCTCTAAGAAATACTTTAAATTTGCCCAAAGTTTTTCTTTATCCACGTCCGCGTACGCTTTGAACAGCTCGTCCAACTTCGCCATACGTTCGGGTTCCCAACCGGGGAAGGACATATTGTATTTTTCCGTGAAATCGAGAATATACTTCGCCATCGCGTTGTAATCGTCTTGAATCATTCCCTTTTCGTAGAACAGCGCGGTCGAGCCGTCGCCGACTTCGTGGAAAAGATTACTTCTCGTCCAGTCGAAAATGGGCATAAAGTTATAACAAATTACTTTTACGCCGAATTTGGACAAATTGCGAATGGTTTGCTTATAATTTTCGATATATTTTTCGCGCGTAGGCAAGCCGATCTTGATATCGTCGTGCACGTTGACCGATTCGACGACGTCGATGTTAAAGCCGTACTTGTCGCATTGTGCTTTTACTTTGGCGATTTCCTCTTCTTGCCAAACTTCGCCCGGCATTTTATCGTGCAACGCCCAAACGATGCCTTCCACGCCCGGAATTTGCTTGATATCGGAAAGGGAAATTTTATCGTTCCCCTCCCCGTACCAACGGAAAGTCATTTTCATATGGTTTCTCCTTATTTTACGTCTTTGGGCTTTTTAATTTTGTTGAGTTGTTTATTCAACTTCAAAAGTTCTTCTTTGGTGAAGTTGATATTCATCATACCCATCATACTCGTCAAGCGGAGTACGGTAAAGCCGCCCATCATTTGCATCAAGCCGCCGCCCGATTTCAAATCCACGTCAAAGCCGCCCGATTTCTTTTCGTCTTTCTTGCCCTCGTTCATCTTCTTTTTGAGTTTTAAACCCAACTTAACGAACCAAAGCTTACCTCTAAGCGATTTCATAATATCGCCGAGTTTATCGTTGAGCGAGAATCTGCCTTCGGGTGCGTCGATGTCGAACCAGTTCAAAATAGCGCCTTGCTCTTTTAAGCGGTATTCTTCGTTGAATACTTCCACTTTACGGATTTTACCGCTGTCAATCAGTTCGCCCGCTTTCGCTACGAGTTCGCTTTCGCCTACGTTTTGTACTTCGAAATAGAAGAAGTGGTCTTCCGCACTCTTTTTACCTACGCTTTCGCCGTTGACGAAGAGTTCCACTTCGGGTTGGTTGGAGTACACCGTCACTTTCGTCACGTCTTCTACTCTGTCGATATAGCGTTTGCCGCAAAGGTGTACGAACGGTTCGTCGGAAAGCCAAGCTTTGTATGCATAGAACGCGTCTTTTTTATATTTTCTGTCAATCGTTACCAAACCTTTGTGGTTTTGACCGTTTTCGCCGCCTTCCGCGCGTGCGTCCGCGCCAAAGTCGAACATATTCCAAACGTGCGTCGCCCACATATATATACGGGTGAACAGTTGATTGATGAGCTCTTCGTGATAATACGCTTGATATTCTTCGGTATAATCGCCTTGGAAAGGATTGCTCGAATGCCAGTTAAGTGCTTCGCAGCCGTATTCGGAGCAACCGATGGGAATGTTGGGGTGCATTGCGTGGAATTTATCAAACCAAGGGCCGTTCATACTCGTATCGCCGCCGTACCAACCAAAATAGTGGTTATACGAAACGACGTCGGGAATTTGCAGGTACGGATCGTCCATTTTGCACATGGAAACCGCCGCAATCGTCGTTTTACGCGTTTTATCCATTTCGTGCGCCAAATCGTTTAAAATACGGTGGTTTTCAAGCAAATCTTCATCCGAGCCGCCGATGGAAATTTCGTTGGAAAGCCCCCAAACGACAATCGAAGGGTGGTTATAATTTTGCGCAATCAACTCTTTCATTTGCGTGATGGTATTTTCTCTGCCAGCGGGCATATGCTTGGAAATATACGGGATTTCCGCCCACACTACCATACCGCGTTCGTCGCATAAATCGTAGAAATATTGATCGTGTTGATAGTGCGCCAAACGAATGGTGGTTGCGCCCACTTCGCAGATCAAATCCATATCTTCTTCGTGATGTTCGGGTAACAGCGCGTTGCCTACGCCCCATCTGTCTTGGTGACGGGAAACGCCGCGCAAAGGATATTCTTCGCCGTTGAGAATAAAGCCCTTGTTAGGATCGATCTCAAACGTGCGGCAACCAAAGCGGTTGCAAACTTCGTCGATTTCTTCGCCGCCGCGCACGAGCGTCGCTTCGCCGCAGTACAAATACGGGTCTTTTCTACCATGCCAAAGGTGTACGTTTTCGATGGGCAAGCTTGCTTTCGTGTCCGTCGTTTTTACTTGCGCAACTACGTTTTCGTCCTTATCGTAAACGGTAAATACGATTTCGTCGCCTTCTTGCATATCCGTCACGAACGCTTGCATTTCCACGTTTGCGTTTTTGCCGTCGATGATGGGCGTAATCATAATACCGGGTGCGCCGTAATAATCCAAATCGAAGTGCGTTGCAGGTACGCCGATCAAATAAACGTCGCGATACAAACCGCCGTAGAAGGTAAAGTCTGCCATTTGCGGATATACCGTGTCGTTAATGCTGTTTTCTACTACGATTGCAATTTCGTTTTCCTCTTGAATTTCCGCCGTGAAATCTACTCTCCAAGTAGAATACCCGCCGTCGTGGTGGGCAAGGTGCTTACCGTTGACGTACACGTCCGCCGACGCGTTTGCACCGCGAATTTCTAAATATACCTTGTCCCCTGCAGGAAGGTCTGCTTTCGCGATTTTTTTAGAGTACACGCAAGAGCCGCGGAAATAATCGTTTCCGCCGTCTTGACCGTCTATCGCGTTCCAAGAATGGGGCAAGTTGACAAGTTCGCCCTCGCTTGCATTTACTTCCGCGGTGGCTTTGTTAAAAAGCCAGCCGTCGTTGCACTTGATAATGTTTCTCATTGTTTCCTCCCAATACGTCTATTATTTTCCTTTTTTACTCATAAAAATCCACGCGTTCATAACTTATAGCAAGCAACGAACGCGCTTTCTTTCTATTTTATTATACCCAAAAAACACGCCTATGTCAATATTTCTTGAAAAAACTTTTCAAAAAAACACAACTTTCCTGCCATTTTTGTTAAAAACAAACTTTTTTTGTTTAATTTAATAATTAAATGGGAAAAATCGAAAAAATAAATTGACTTAATTTGCTTTATACTATATAATATAATCACAATGTCATCACGAAAACGTCACAAACGGTTTTGACGTTTTAAAAAATACGATGAGGAGGAAAATATGGAAACCGTACAAAAAAAACGTCCCTTTGGTATGAGGGACAAGTTGGCTTATGCTGCCGGTGACTTCGGCTGCAATATGAGTTTTGCACTCAAAGGCACGCTTCAAACGTTTTGGCTTGTTTACATGACGTTGGAAACGGGGCTTTTGGCAGCTCTGCTTTTGGTCGTGCAAATTTGGGACGCGATCAACGATCCCCTGATCGGCGGTATCATCGACGCGGACAGAAGAAAATACAAATTAGGCAAATTCAAGACGTATATCTTGGTCGGTGCAATCGGTCTTTTACTCGCGGGCGCACTTTGCTTTATCCCCGTTCCCAAAGCGGATTTGTGGATTAAAGTGGTATTGTTTATCGTCGGTTACGTCGTTTGGGACGCTTTCTACACGGTTGCAAACGTACCGTACGGTTCGATGCTTTCTCTCGTGACGGAAGATAACCTCGAACGTACACAGCTTTCTACGTGGCGTTCGATCGGCTCGATCCTGGGCAATATGGTACCTATGATGATCCTTCCCGCCTTGATTTGGCGTAAAGAATTCGATGCGGCAGGTAACCCTATCATCAACCCCGAAACGGGCGTACAAGCACAAACGTTGCTCGGCGAAAACGTATTTATCGCAGCGCTTATTATGGGTGTTATCGGGTTTATCGCGTTCTTGTTTATGATCAAAACCATTACCATTCGCGTAGACGAAAACACGGTAAAAGTAAACGAAAACTCGCAAAAGTTCAACGTTTTACTTGCGTTTAAGAACTTTATCAAAAACCGTCCCGCCGTCGGGGCAACGCTTGCGGCAATGGCGATGTTCCTTGGTATGAACTCCGCTACTACGGCAACTTCGATTATGTTTGCAATTCACTTCGGTATGGCAGAGTTGTCGGGTATCGCTTCCGCAATCGGGTTTATCCCCATGATGTTCTTGATGCCGTTTATTAAGAAAATCGTTAATAAATACGGTAAGAAAGAAGCGTCCTGTGCAGGGGCTGTCATTTCCATCTTGGGCGGCTTGCTTTTATTCATCTTCCCTGCTATTGAAAACACGACGTTGGCACTTGTATTCTATATCGTAGCGCTCGCTATCTTCGGGATCGGTATGGGCGTCTATACCTGCGTAAGCTGGGCGCTGATGGCAGACGCGATCGATTATAACGAATGGAAAACGGGTCAACGCGAAGAAGGTACGGTATATTCGCTCCACTCGTTCTTTAGAAAACTCGCACAAGGCGTAGGTCCTTCGATCGTACTCGTCTTTATGGGCTTATTGGGTTACAATTCTGAAATAGGCGTTGCGCAACAAACGGCTACCACCGCCGCAAATATGTGCTGGTTGGTTGCAGGCTTATATCTCTTCAGCGCCGTTTTGATGTTCGTTGCTCTTGCGTTCGTTTATAATATTTCCAAAAAGAAATATACCGAAATGCACGTGGCACTCGACGCAAAAAAAGCGGAAGAAAGCGTAGCGACGGAAGAAGCGTTGCTCGTTGAAACGCCCGATACGCTTGCAGAAGACGCTGCACAAGCAGTTAAAACCAACCAAGAAAATTTTGACGAATAACGTTCGCTGAAAACGCGAAAAAGGCAATCCTGAAAGGGTTGCCTTTTCTCTTGTGATTCACCTGCCTTTATACGCACAAAAACGGCCCTGTTTCGCATAGGACCGTTTTTTTGTATGTAATATTCGAATTAATAGGGAAGCGGGGGTAAATCCACCGTTTTTCCTGCAGGAACGAGTACGTCTTTACCAAACCAGCAAAGGCAAACGTCGATTGCGGACGGATTATAAACCGATTTTTCGTTAGCGGAATACACCAAGCCGTCAAACGCTTTTACGTAGTTGTACACTTCGATATTCGTCGCATACCAAATATCGTCGCGGTTGCCTACCTTCTTGGCAAATTCTTCCATTACTTCATACGTATCCATCTCGCGGAGTTCGTAGCTGTGTCCCCAAACGTAGAACAGACGGGGAACGCGTTTTATGTAATGCGTAGGAGGAAAATCCTCTAAGAACGCGTCGGTGAGTTCCATCAGCTTGCCGTTACGGTAATGGCAGGTAGCAGGCATTCTGAGCCAGTCTTGAGGAATATCGAATTTCAGCGTACTTTCCACCGTACGCGCATATTTGATACCGCACAGTTTCAAAACTTCCACTACTTCGTCGTTGAACGAGCCGTTGGCGTACGCCATACCGTTAATAACGCCGCCGAACGCGTTTTCTAACGCAATTCTATCGTTTAATACGTCCCCGATCATCGTGGTCGTAGGCATTTCCGCAAGCGAAAGATGATGAACGCCGTGCACGGCAACTTCCATACCCGAGTCTTTGAACAGTTCTACAAGCTGCGTTTTGGAAAGACGGCAACGCCCCGTTTCGTTGGGTTTGGGATCTTCTTTCATATTGAACACGGTCGAGTTTAAGTTAAACGTGCCTTTCATGCCGTATTGCTTAAACAAATTGACAAGCCAAACGTCTTCCACCATTCCGTCGTCAAAGCTGAACGTCAACGCGCGATATTTAAAGCCCGGAAAACGCAAAAACGAATAATTTTTACCCATAATATATCTCCTTTTTAAGCAAGTTGCTTATTTATCTTTATTATACCTCATTTTTTACGTTTGTAAAGAGGTAAATGCGTCTTATTTTTTCGATTGTTTTTCGATTGTGTTTTTCCAACAACTATGGCACATTGCCACGTACGAATCGTTACCGCCGATCAAGATTTGTCCGCCTTTGGTGACCACGTTGCCCGCCCAATCGATACGCGCGTTGACAATCGCTTTTTTACCGCAGGTACAAATGGTTTTGATTTCTTGAATGGAATCTGCCGTTTCAAACAGCCGCCTGCTCCCCTCAAATAAGTGCGTTCTAAAATCGGTACGAAGTCCGTAACAAAGCACGGGAATATGCAATTTATCCACGATGTCGCGCAGTTGGTCGATTTGCTGGGCGAGGAAAAACTGACACTCGTCCGCGATAATTACGTGGCAATCGAGATGGTTTTGATACTCGTCAAATAAATTTTTATCAGGCGTTACAATTTCCGCGCTGGCTTGCAGGCCGATACGCGAACGCACTACGTCCGCACCGTCGCGCACGTCGATAGACGGTTTGATGAGCCATACTTTCATGCCGCGTTCTTCATAGTTAAACTTGGTGATGAGTGCGTTTGCCGTTTTGGACGAGCCCATTGCGCCGTACTTAAAATATAATTTTGCCACGATTTTCTCCTTTGCATGGTTCTTACTCTTTTCAGTATAACACATTCGCCCGCGTTTTGCAAGAGGTACACGGATTTTTAAGCAAAGTTTTTTTATACGGATACGTTCAAAGTTTTTCAAGAATAAAAATAAGCGAGCCGTTTGGCTCGCTTAAAACGTTGACGTAGTGCTTTAGAAAGAAATTAAACCGCTATCCGCCGTAACGATTGCGCCGTTTACTACAGCAGCCTCGTCGCTGGCAAGGAAGAGTGCGATATCCGCGATTTCGAACGCTTCTGCGCTTCTCGTCCCGAAGTGCATGGAAAGCATTGCGTTTTGTAAGCCTTTTTGGTCGGCGGTTGCGAACATAGCGGGATCGGTCATTTCCGTATTGATACCTGCGGGGCAGATAGCGTTGCAACGGATTTTATTAAGACGATAGGAGAACGCGGTATTTTTGGTAAGCCCGACCACAGCGTGTTTTGCCATCGTATACGCGCAACCGCTCTTACCGCCGCAAACGCCTGCGATGGACGCAACGTTGACGATATTACCGCCGTTTTCGTTTTCCAAGAATACTTTAACCGCTTTACGGGTTGCCCAAGCAGGTCCGAAAACGTCCACTTTCATAAGGCGAACCATCAAATCGGTATCGAGATTTTCAGCAGGCGCAAAGTTATCCATCAAGCCTGCGTTGTTGATCAAAATATCGAACTTGCCAAACTTTTCGATAGCAAAATCGATCATCTTTTCGTTGGTTTCTTCCAAAGAAATATCGCCTGCAAATGCAACGATTTCGCCGGCAAAGTCTTTGCTTTGTTCTTCTAAAGCAGCAAGGCGTTCTGCTCTTCTTGCAACGGCAACAACTTTAGCGCCTTCTTTTGCAAAACGGATAGCAATTTCTCTACCTACACCGCTGGATGCACCGGTTACAACTACAACTTTGTTTTCTAATCTCATTTTTCACTTCTCCTCAAGTAAATGTTTTTATAAATGTACGATTATTATATACCATTATAAGCGTTTTGTCAACGCGAATACCGTCTGTTTTTTAATTTTTTCATAACGTTATACAAATAAAGAAAATAGACAGCGAAGTAAAGTAATATAGCGCTCTATTTTTGCAAAATTTTACTGTCAAAGGCAGAAAAAAACGGCGGTTTTTTATAGATTTTCTACAAAAAACCGCCGTTATGGTTTACGACCCTTCTATCACTCGCTTACGGTGATTTACCAAGCGCTCCCTGCCCATTGACCACCGGGGAAGAAAACGCCGTTATCTACTTCGTCATTAAACAAGCCGTCGTTTTCATCGTATACGTAAGGAATCACGTATACTGCTTCGCCTGCTGCATTTTCGATTTCGAGCGAATGATTTTCATCAAGCGCCACCAACTTCTTCTCGCCGTTACGCCATAAAATTATGTGCGTATATTGTGTAGAGAAGGTAAGCGTCGTGGTTTGATATGCCGCGTAATCGTTGGCGTATTTGCCGTCCGTCATATTCATGATCGCGTACATGTACCCGCCGTTTGCGTTTTTATATTCGCTTACCGTCGTCAACTCGCCGTCCACTTTCACGTTCTTCAAAGCGGTAAACGTCACGGTATCGTCGGCGTACAAACTACCGTCGTTGAAGTTGATATCGTTCGAGTAGTAACCGTATTCGCCGTTGAAAAGCGCGAGCGTTTTATAATACGTCTTGATCGATTGAATATCAAACGATTGATACGTCTTTTGGAACGCCTTGTTTTCTGCCATGATTTGTTGCATCGAATACCAAACGTCTGTT
>JAZSMB010000083.1:0-4131 GCA_045535685.1 Candidatus Scatosoma sp. | reverse complement strand
TTGCTTGGCCGTGTAATGGGCGGTAAAGGCGGCGACGTTATTTTATCCACCTGTAAACAAGTTTTGGCGGAAGAATATCCCGCGTTTGCAACGCTTGATATCGGCTTACCCGATGAAAAGAACCGCCGCGTTGGACAAAGCATCGCAGCCGCGTCGTTACCTGCAAATCTTTAAGCGTAGTTGCATAAACAAAGGAGTATCGTTATGAAATGTTTTAAAAACGTATCGGTGTACGTAGAAGGCAAGGGCGTTAAAAAACGTTCGGTGCTGTTCGATGAAAAAATTGTAAAAATCATTCGCGGCAACGGCGTTGGTAAGCATGCGGAATTGATTCCCTTGCCCCAAGACGCGATCGTATTACCCGGTTTCATCGACCAACATATTCACGGTGCGGGCGGTTCGGACGGTATGGACGGTAGCGTGGAAAACATCGCTACCATTGCGAAAACGATTGCAAGCGAGGGAACTACTTCCTTCCTTGTAACGACGATGACGCAAAGCCCTGAAAATATTAAAAATGCACTCAAAGCCGTAAAAGAGTATCGTGAAAATAACCCCTCCGACGGTGCGAAGGTCGTGGGCGTGCATTTGGAAGGTCCGTTTATCGCGGAAAAATACAAAGGCGCGCAACCGTTAGAATACGTAGCTGCTCCCGACACGAAAGTTTTTGACGAATATAACGAGGCGAGCGGCAACTCCATTCGTATCGTGACGCTTGCTCCCGAAGTAGAGGGTGCGGAAACGCTGATTCGTCACTTAACGGAAAAAGGCGTAGTAGCGTCCATCGGTCATACGGGCGCAAAATATTCCGATATCGAAAAAGCGGTGAAATTAGGCGCGAAAAACGTCACCCACACCTTTAATGCGCAAACGGCTTTACACCATCGGGAAATCGGTACGGTAGGCAGCGCAATGCTCGTTGACGATTTAACTTGCGAGTTGATTGCAGACACCATTCACGTTTCCGTCCCTGCGATGCAGTTGTTGACGAAAGTGAAAGGCGCGGATAAAGTAAATTTGATTACCGACGCAATGCGCGCAAAGGGGCTTCCTGATGGCGAAAGCGAACTTGGCGGACAAAAGGTGTTCGTAAAAGACGGCGAGGCACGTTTGGAAGACGGAACGCTTGCCGGTAGCGTTTTGCGTATGAATTACGCGGTTAAAAATATGGTCGAAAAGGTTGGTCTGCCGTTTACGCAAGCGGTCGATTATGCAACGATTAACCCTGCAAGAATGCTTAAAATCGATAAGAAAGTGGGTAGCATTAAAGTAGGCAAAAACGCCGATTTTACCGTTATCAATCAAAATTTTGACGTTCTTTTAACCGTTCGCGACGGTAAAATTATTTATCAAGCATAAACGTAAAAACATATTCAAAGAGCTTTGAGGATTTCCTCGGGGCTCTTTTTTCATATTGCAACGAAAAAAAACATATTGATAATGATGTAAAAGTATAAAAAACGTCAACTTTTTTTGATGAAATACTTTCAAAATTCAAAAAAATATGTTATAATAGGAGTAGCGCCTTGAACGATATTATTCATCAAGCGAAATATACGGTTTACGCGCCCGAATGGAACGCTTTGGCGGCTAAATATACCACAATCGGTTGCGGGGGATATACGGACGCGATATTTTTCCCGGATACGACGGAAAAGTTGGTAGAACTCGTCTTACATCTTCAAAACGACGGAGTGCCGTTCCATATGATCGGTCAAGGGGCGAACGTATTACCCTCGGACGATTTATCGGGTAAAGTGCTCGTTTGCACAAAGCGTATAAAGGCGGTTAGCGTGCAAAAAGAAAGCGTATTTGTTTCCGCAGGCGTTTCTTCGGCGTTGCTATTAAAGATTTGCCGCGAAAACAGTTTAAGCGGGGCAGAGTTTTTTACAGGAATACCCTCTACGATGGGCGGTGCGCTATATATGAACGCAGGGGTTGCCGACGGACATATTGCGGATATCGTGCAAAGCGTACTCGTACTTAGAAACGGAAAATTGGAAACGCTTTCTAAAGAAGATTGCGCTTACGGCTATAAAACGAGTGTGTTTATGCACAATCGTGACGTTATTTTGGGTGCAACACTTCGCTTGAAAGTCGCCTCTTTGCAAGAAATTGACGCGAAAACGGATATTTTCCGTACGCGCAGAGCGCATTTACCCAAGGGGAAAAGTATGGGATGCGTATTCAAAAATCCGATGGGATATTCCGCGGGTATACTTATCGAAAACGCGGGCTTAAAAGGTTTGCGGATCGGGGGAGCGATTATTTCCCATGAGCATGCAAATTTTATCATCAACGATAGGGGCGCGACGGCAAGTGACGTGCGCAGGTTGATACAAACGATTAAAAACGCCGTTTTTGCGCAATATAAAATACGTTTAGAAGAAGAAATTAGATACGTCGAATAGTAAAGGAGAAAGAAAGTGCTTTTAACAGGGGATTATCATACGCATACTCCGTATTCGCACGGGAAACACACCGTTGCGGAAAACGTTTCGCGTGCAAAAGAAGTAGGGTTAAAAGAGATTGCCATTACCGATCACGGATTTTCGCACGTAGTTTACGGTTTGCGTAGAAAAGAAGTGGCGGCGTATCGAGAGGAATGTCGCGCGGCGGAAGAGCAATACGGAGTAAAAGTGCTCGTCGGTATGGAAGCGAATATACAAGGCAGATCGGGCAAAGTGGATATGCGGGAGAAAGATTACGAAAATTTTGATATTTTTCTTTGCGGATACCACATCGTTATTTACTATGAAACGCTCGCGCAATCGCTTTCCTACGGCTTTGGGAACTTGCTGTTAAATTCTATTTTACGCAAAACGACGAAAACGCAATTAACAAAAAATACTTTAGCGTATATCAACGCAATCAAGAAAAATCCCATCGATATTTTGACGCACGTTAACTTTCAATGCCCGTGCCATTCGTTGGAAGTCGCCAAATGCGCGGCGGACTATGGTACGTATATCGAGTTGAATGCAAAAAAGAACCACTTTACCGATGAAGAATTATGCGAAATGGTGCAAAAAACGGACGTGCGTTTCGTCATCAATTCAGACGCACATTCGATGGGGCGCGTGGGGGATACGAAACTCGTGGAAGAGCAATTAAAGCGTATTGCGTTTCCGCTGGAACGTATCGATAATATTGACGGCCGTCGCCCTGTTTTCCGTTTTTCGGAGTATAAGAAAACGCATTAACGATCATTTATGAATTTTACTTTGGATATTAAAAAAGAGCTTATCGCGCATTGTAGCTGGGTAAGTGAAAAAGAGCGCAAGGCGGCGCTTTCCGCGTTTGTGCGTACGAGTGGAACGCTTGGAGTGAAAAATCATACGCCTGCGTTTTTTCTCGTTAGTCAAACGGAACGGGTAGCCGAGTTTTTCATGACGCAATTTGCGGAAACGTTTGGGTTCGAGTTAACGGTTGCGCACGCGACGCAAGATCGTTTGAGCGGTAGGGACAAGCTGGTTTTAGAGTGTCCGCTTGCCGCCTCCAAAGACGTTTTAGGCGCGCTTGGTTTGTTAAAGCGTGGCACAAACGATCTACGCGAAGGCATTTCACGCACGCTTTTGCATAGCGAACAAGCCAAAATCGCGTATATTCAAGGCGCGTTTTTAGGTAGTGGAAGTTGTACTTTGCCTACTATAAACGGTGGCGGATATCACCTGGAAATCGTATTTTTCGATAGAAAAACGGCGTATGATTTTTGCGATTTGCTTAGCGAATTTGAACTCATTGCCCGCTTGGTAGAACGCAAAGAAAATTTTGTCGTTTATATAAAGAGTAAAGAACTCATTTCCGACTTTTTATCGGTAATCGGGGCGGAAAGTACGCTCAAAAAATTTGCTGCTTTTATCGAAAAACGCGACGCAGCCAACCATGATAATCGGGCGCGGAACTGTTTTTCGGGCAACGCGGATAAAACGGCGATTGCGGCGGTAAAGCAGGTCGTTGCTCTCCAAAAAATGCAAAAGCAGAACGACTTTAACGATTTAAGCGAAGAATTACGCACGCTCGCTCGCGCAAGGTTGAACAATCCGACAATGTCGCTTAGAGAACTTGCCGAGTATTTAGGCGAAAGCAAAAGTTGCTTAAACCACCGTATGAAGTCGGAGGCCAAGCGGT
>JAZSMB010000069.1:0-3578 GCA_045535685.1 Candidatus Scatosoma sp. | reverse complement strand
TTATCGTTTTCGCCCGAGGTCACGTAGTTTGCATTTTCGTATAAAGGCTCTAACTTCGCTTCTTTATACGGTTTCTTTGCGCGGTTGAGTTCCGTTCCGCCCTTCTTATCCGCACCCGTGAGTTTGTCGAGCAAATCTTTGATTTTTTTAATTTCACGCTTGGGATTGTTGTAATAGTTCACAGAGAACAAGCGCAAAACGTTCCAGTTATTGCGTTTGAGCGTTTGCACCTGCAACACGTTTCTGTCTTTGATAGAAAAACGGTTAGGCGTATCGCACAAAATCGCCAAAATAAACTTGTGTTTATTTCTCGGATCAAGCACGGCAACGTCAATCTTAAATCCCGACGCGCCCACGTCGTAGCGACACTCGTAGCCGTAAGACGCCAGCTCCTCGGCGATATACTTACCAAGCCCCGCCTTTTTCGCCACCAAATTACTCGACGAAATTGCCAAATTCGTTCTGCCCTTTTCCGCAAAATCGAGGAACGCTTTCAAACCTGCAACGCCTTTGGAGTTGGTTTTAGACAGGTCGATCATCGCACCCGTCATGGACGAGAATACGACCATTTCCTCACGCGCACGCGAAACGGCTACGTTCAATCTTCGCCAACCGCCCGCTTGGTTTAAAGGACCGAAGTTGAGTGAAATTCTGCCCAAACGGTCGGGCCCGTAGCAAATAGAGAATAAGATAACGTCGCGTTCGTCCCCTTGTACGTTTTCAAGGTTTTTCACAAACAACGGTTCTTCGCGCTCGTACGCTTCTCTATCCAAACGCTTTTCCGCAATGGTTTGCGTAAGTTTGCGTTCGATATATTCTTTTTGCACGTTGCTGAACGTGACGATACCGATACTATTCTTTCTCAAAACGGGGTCGGACAAACGGCGCACCACTTCGTCCACCAACGCGTCCCCTTCCGCTTTGTTTCGCTTACTAAACCCACGATCGTACGTACCGTCTTCCACTAATACGAATTTTACCTTGCTGTTGAGTGCGTCGGGCGAAGGGAACGTGCAAAGTCGGTTATCGTAGTAGGTAACGTTGGAGAATGCAATTAAGCTTTCGTGCTTACTGCGGTAATGCCAAGTGAGATGTCGTTGCGGCATATTGATCGCCAAACAATCGTCCAAAACGCTTTCCATATCTTCGTTTTCGAGGTTGTCTTCGTCCACGTAGTTGACGTTGAAGAAGGTGGTCGGCGGCAACTGCTTGGGATCGCCGACGATGATCGCACTCTTACCGCGCGCAAGCGAACAAATCGCCTCCGCCGTGGGAATTTGCGACGCTTCGTCGAAAATAACCAAATCGAACAGCCCCGTTTCCGCTTGTAAATATTGCGAAACGGTAATCGGGCTCATGAGCATACACGGCGCAACCCGTTTGATAAGTTCGGGTGTTTCTTCGAAGAGTTTTCTTATCCCCGTGCCGCGTAAGTTGGATTTTGCCAAACGGCCAAAATTCGCTACTTCCAAACTCAAACTGCCTTCCGTCGAGGCGGTGGGCAGGCGCGAAATGAGTTTCGCACGGATTGCCTCTTTGGTCAGGCGAGCGAACTCTTCTTGCGTAATGCGCAAGCTTTCCGCCTTTTCTTCGGATACCGCCGCCGAGAACCGCGCCAAAACGGGGTCGAGCGGAATATTCGTTTGCAAGAAGTTTTTATAGATATTCTTTTCGAAACTATCAATGATATTTTCGCTGGTTACCGAGCCGTTTTCAAGCGCGTCGGTAATGAACGTTAAGCCTGCTTCGTCCAAGCCTTTCGCCGTCTTTTTATACATACACCAAGACGCAAGCATATCGATATTTTCAATCAACGCGCCCGCTTTGGCTACGTAATATTCGAGCACGTCCTCTTCGGGCGTTTTCGCCTTATCCGCTTGCGTTGCGGCAAGCAAACTCTCTTCCGCCACGCGGAATGCGTCCACCGATGCAATTAAGCCTTTTAACACGGGCGAAGAATAGCCGTTCGCCGCGCGGATACACATACTATTAAAGCTATCCGCGTTATAATCCATAAACACGGACGAACAAAGCGCGTGCAAGCGGTACAAATCTTCTAAGAAATGTTGACGCGCGTCAAAGAAATCCACTCTGCCAAACGCAAACGTGAAATATTGCGAAAGCTTGGTTTGCGTGCGAATGCGCTCCATCGCCTCGTAGATTGCGTGCACCGTTTCAAGGTGTTGCAGCGTTTCTTCCTTTGATACGGGCGCAATCGCTACTTTTGCCAAGCGTTTTACGATGGTTTTTACCGCTTTGTTGCGCTCGTAATCGCTATTGCCCGCCTCCAGCCATTTGCCAAGCTCGGCGTATTCTTTGTTGATATCGATAAGTTTTTTATACGTCTTAAAATACTTTTCAAAACAGCTATCCAAACGCTTATTCGCGTTGAAAAACGCGTAAAATTCGTCTTCGTTTTCACGGAAATATTTTTTCAGTTTCCCGCTTTCCAGCATACCCGCAATTTCGTATAAGCAATCGAGTTTTCTGCGCGTAAGCGTGCTGATTTTTTGACGGTACAAGTCCAAGAACAACGCCACGTAGTTTTTCAAATGCTTGATTTCTGCAATGACCACTTCGGACGCGCAATACAGCGAATCGCGCACTTGAAGAGAATAATCGGTCAAGTTCACGTTGGTAAACGGCGAATTATACACGCCGCCGCACTCTTTTGCAGCAGCCGCCGCCTGTACCATCATTCGCTCGTACGTTTCGATTTTTTCTTTGGTCAGCCCGTCGTAGAATGTGCTTTCGATATTCATAATATCGGGCGCGTTTTTATTCTTCAAACAAATCAAAAGCGCTTCGTACACCGATACGCCCAAACGGCGTCTTTTATGCAACGCGACTACGGGCTCGGACAAATCTTCGCGCAATTTCACAATCGCACTCGCCTTTTCGGATAAGCTTACTTTTTCTTCTGCGCCTGCAAGCGACAAAGTAGTAGAAAGCTTTTGCAATACGTCCGTCTTATTCGTTTTGTTGGAGTGCAGCTCCAAACAAAAATCCCCCAAACCCAAACTATCTAAACGCTTTTTAACAACCGAAAGCGCGGCTTGTTTTTCCGCGACGAACAATACGCGTTTTTCTTCGTAAAGCGCGTTGGCGATGATGTTGGTAATCGTTTGCGATTTACCCGTGCCCGGAGGCCCGTGCAAAACGAAACTCTTGCCCGTTTGCGAAAGTGCAATCGCCGCCCATTGCGACGCGTCCGCAGGCAAAGGCGTAAGCGTAGCTTCGGGGCGCGTTTCGTCTTCTTTTTGACGCTCGTCCGCGCCGCTTACTACAATCGAGTTCTCCAAAAACGCATTGACGATTTCGTGTTTAGCATACTCGGTAATATTTTGGCGCAAATCGTTCCACATTTGATAGCGCGCAAACGAGAACGCGGCGATATACGCGTCGTCGTACACTTCCCAGTTGCGCATACCCACCACTTCCATACGTACCATGGCAAGAATTTCAGAGATTTTTAAGCCCGCCGCCGCACCGCTTAAACCGCGAATGTCAATATTAAATTCTTGTTTCAAATATTCGAGCAAAGTCGAGTTGATAGAGAGCTCGTCGTCGGTGAGCGC
>JAZSMB010000072.1:0-5442 GCA_045535685.1 Candidatus Scatosoma sp. | reverse complement strand
CGCGAAAACTTGCTTTGGGGCAAGACGGACGCAACCGACGACGAGCTTTGGACGGCTTTAAAAATCGCGCAAGCGGACGATTTTATTCGCGAAAAAGACGGTTTGGATACGATGGTCGAGCGGGGCGGTAAAAACTTTTCGGGGGGTCAAAAACAACGCTTGACGATTGCGCGCGCGCTCGTCAGAAAGTCGGAAATTTTAATTTTGGACGATTCGTCGTCCGCACTCGATTACGCAACGGACGCTGAGCTTCGAAAGGCGATCAAAACGCTGGATACCACGGTGTTTATCGTATCCCAGCGCGCCTCCTCCGTGCGCGACGCGGACAAAATCATCGTACTGGACGATGGAAAAACGGAAGGAATCGGCTCGCACGAAACGCTTATGCAATCGTGCGAAACGTACCGCGAAATCTACTTTTCTCAATACGAAAAAGGGGGTGACGCAGTATGAGTAATAAAACCAGCCCTCAAGCGACGAAAAACGCACTCCAAACCAAAGGCGTATTTTTCCGCATTTTACGCTACGTGGGCAGATATCCGTTCGCACTCACGCTCTCGCTGTTTTGTGCGGTTGTGACGGTTGCAGGCACTCTGCTCGTGCCCGTATTCTTGGGCGACGCCATCGATTGCATCGTAGAAAGCGGCGTAGCTTGGCAACCGCTGTTTTTGCAATTTATCAAAACGGCTGTCGCCGCGGGCGTAGCGGCAATGAGTCAATGGGTAATGAGTTTATGCAATAACCACTTATCCTGCTGCGTCGTGCGCGACTTGCGCAAGGACGCGTTTGATAAAATCGTGCGTCTGCCCCTTAAATATATCGATACGCACTCGCACGGGGATACGGTCAGCCGAGTCATTGCCGACGCCGACCATTTCTCGGACGGATTATTGATGGGCTTTACGCAATTTTTTACCGGTCTTATGACCATCGTGGGCACGATCGCGTTTATGCTTGTGACCAACTGGAAAATTGCACTCATTGTCATTTTGCTTACACCCGCCTCGCTATTCGTTGCGCGGTTCGTAGCAACGCATACGCATAAGTTTTTCGTGGAACAAGCCAAAGTGCGCGGCGAACAAACGGGATTTATAGAAGAAGCGATTTCTGGCTTAAAAACCACGCAAGCGTTTGCGCACGAAGACGAAAACGAGCAAGTTTTTGCCGATTTAAACGTTCAACTACAAAAAGCGTCGATGAACGCCACCTTCTATTCTTCGCTTACCAACCCTTCCACGCGTTTTATCAACAATTTGGTATACGCGGCGGTCGCGCTCGTAGGCGCGTTTAACGTGATTAGCGGCGGCTTTACGGTGGGCGGTTTAACCAAGTTTTTATCGTATGCCAACCAGTATACCAAACCGTTTAACGAAATTTCGGGGGTAATCACCGAACTCAAGAGTGCGTTCGTTTGCGCCGCGCGGATTTTCGAACTCATCGACGAACAGGCGGAAGTGAGCGACGAAAATAATCAAACGCTGAAAGAAGTGCAAGGCAACGTAGCGTTAACAGGCGTTTGTTTTTCCTACTTGCCCGATAAAAAATTGATTGAAAATTTATCGCTTACCGCAACCAAAGGCACGCGCGTAGCCATCGTAGGCAGAACGGGGAGCGGAAAAACCACGCTGATCAATCTATTGATGCGTTTTTACGACGTGGATCAAGGCGCGGTGACGGTAGAAAATATCGACGTGCGCGCACTCACGCGCAAATCGTTGCGTTCGAACTTTGGAATGGTTTTGCAAGAAACGTGGCTGAAAAACGGCACGGTAAAGGAAAATATCAAAATGGGCAAACCGAATGCAACGGACGAAGAAGTAATCGCCGCGGCAAAAGCCGCTCACGCGCATAGTTTTATCAAGCGTATGGAAAAAGGCTACGATACGCCGCTTAAAGAGGACGGCACGCTTTCCGAAGGTCAAAAACAACTGCTTTGTATCGCGCGGATTATGCTCGCTTTGCCCCCGATGCTGATATTAGACGAAGCTACGTCGTCCATCGATACGCGTACGGAACTGAAAATCAGCGACGCATTCCAAAAACTCATGCAAGGCAGAACGACGTTCATCGTTGCGCATCGGCTTTCGACGATCATTCACTCAGACGTAATTTTAGTGATGGAAAACGGTAAAGTAGTGGAACAAGGCACGCACCAAGCGCTGTTAAAAAACGGCGGTGCTTACGCAGAATTATATAACGGTCAATTTGCTTAAAAAGTACGCTCATCGCATACCTGCCCCCTTGCTTTTGCCTGAAAATAGGTACGATACCAAGATAAAAAAGCATATTTTTTGTTCGGGTAGCATATAGTATGGCGTGGAGGTGCGTATGCGGCTGCTTGGCGAAATATTTGACGTGGTAGAAAGGGAAGGTTTCTCGCGTTGCACGTTGGTGCTGGGCGGCGAGGCGTACTTGGAAGGCGTAAAAACGGTAGGCGACTTCACGCCTGAAAAAATCGTGTTGTTTTTTAAAAAATACGCTTTGGAAATCGAGGGGCAAGAGCTATTTATCCGCAAATACGTGGACGGCGATTTGCTGTTGAGCGGAAAAGTACTTTCCCTGCGCGTTTTACCCGACCACGGAGGTCGGTTATGATCAAAAATCGCCTGCGCGAGTGGATAGAAGAAAAAACGCGCGTACAAATCGCCATCGAGGGCATTATGCCCGAGCGAGCGCTGTTAAAACTCAAAAGAGCACAAATTCCCCTCTACGACGTAAAAAAAACGCAAAAAAACCGCATACTTTTTTCTACAAGAAAAAAAGATAGCGAAAAAGTTTTTGCAATTTTTCCAAACGTGTGCTATAATAGAAGTGATACTTCCCCGTATATCGCGCAAAAAGTGGGCGAAAAAGGGATAGGCAAACTGGTAAAAACGCTCAAAAACCGTATGGGCTTGGTTTTGGGCGGATTACTCTTTTGCGTTTTAACCTTGCAAGCGGACGCGTTCGTGTTTGGAATCGAATGGGTTGGTTCGACCGTTTATATGCGCGAAGCGCAAATCGCACTTATGCAAAACGGTATCCGCTTATTCCGTCCGTACGCAAAAGGGAATGAAGACCTCGTTTGCGCGGAACTTTTACAATGCGACGGCGTTAGTTTTTGCTCGGTGCAAAAGGACGGTTTACGCGTGCGTGTGGAAATGCAACTTTCGCCGTTTACAAACGTCACTTGGGCGCAAGGGGATATGTTCATCGCGTACACGGGTACGCTCAAAGCGCTGACGGTGCTTAAAGGCACGCCCTTAAAAAAGGTGGGCGACGAAGTGAAAAGCGGTGAAAAATTAGTAGGCGCATGGATTACGGGCGAGGGAGAACAAACGAAATCCACACACGTAGTCGCGCGCGCGGCTGTTGCGTGTACGTACGAAGAAGAAGTGCAAGCGGAAGATGGAGAGTCGGCGTTTGCCCAAGCGTATTTGGCGCTTGGTTTGACGGATACGGATACCATCCAAACGGTAGAAATAACGCCGATGGAACAAGAGAATGCGTTTCACGTGAAAATACAATTCACGGTGGTACGCACGATGAATTTTTAGGTTTCTAAAAACAGGGAGGAAAAAACTTGGCTGTAAAAGCAAAAGCAACGCAAACGGTCGATATTCGCTCGGTGGACAAGCTGGTGCAAATACTCGGCGCGTTTGACGAAAACTTAAATTTCCTTTCGCGCACGCTGGGCATTACCGCGTACGTGGAAGGCACGAAAATCCGTTTAGAGGGCGAACAAGAAAACGTAAGCGTAGCCGCAAAAACGCTGCAAGCGTTGTTGTCGCTAGCAAGCGGCGGCGAAGAAATCGACGAAAGCCGCTTTGCGTATTGTATCGAACTTGCCAAAGAAGGCAAACAAGACGATATCGCACTCTTGGGCGAGGGCGTGGTGGCGATCACTTCTCGCGGCAAACAAATCAAGTGCAAAACGGTGGGGCAAAAATCGTACGTAGACGCGATTAAGAAAAACACGGTCGTGTTTGGAGTAGGCCCTGCAGGTACGGGGAAAACGTATCTTGCGGTATGTATGGCGGTGTCCGCGTTTAAAAGCAAGCAGGTGGAAAAAATCATACTCACCCGCCCGGCAGTAGAAGCAGGCGAAAAACTCGGTTTTTTACCCGGCGATTTGCAAGAAAAAGTCGATCCGTATTTGCGCCCCTTATACGACGCCCTCCAAGAAATGCTGGGTGTGGAAACGTACGCCAAGCTCATGGAACGCGGCTCAATCGAAGTGGCGCCCCTTGCGTATATGCGCGGCAGAACGCTTTCGAACGCGTTTATCATTTTAGACGAAGCGCAAAACACCACCAAAGAACAAATGAAAATGTTTTTAACCCGAATGGGCGAAGGCAGTAAAATGATTATTACGGGCGACGTCACGCAAATCGACTTAGACGGCAAGCAAAGCGGACTCGTCCACGCAATTAACGTGTTGGACGGAGTGGACGGTATTTCCGTTTGCCGTTTAACGGCGAAAGACGTCGTGCGCCATCCGCTCGTAATGCGCATCATCCGCGCGTACGAACAGGACGCGGAGAAAAACGAAGAAAACAAACGAAAACAAACGAAAGACGACCGCGATCAAGCGCGGAAAAAAGGAGTAAGCGATGACGAGTAAAGAATTCGCTAAAAAATGGACGAAAAGGGACACGCTAAAAAGTTCGCTGTGGTTTTTCCTGCACTTTGCCGTGTTCATCGGGCTTGCGGCGATTTTGGTTTTGAGCGACCACTTTGCAGATATCGGTTCGTTTATGAGCCAAAACGGCGCAAACTACTTATACGCAGGGTTCTGTATTTTCCTCATTTTCTTAATTACGTATTTTTATTTCTTTTTTGAAAATCGGGAAATGCTGGAGCGGGGCAAAAATATCGCGCTGATATTTACCGTGCTCGATTTGTACTTGATTTTATCTTGCTTAATCGGCTATAAACTTGCCATTTACGCACGCCCCGTTGCGCTCGTGGCACTCTTGATTTTCGTATTAGTCGGCCGCAGAGACGCTATTTTTATGAATATCATCTGCGCCCTGCTCGTGTTCATTATCGACACGTTCGCCGTGCCCGAAGTAACGATGACGGAGTGCTATTCGTCGCTCGTTATCTCGTTCTCGGCAGGTATGTTCGCCATTTTCCGCGCCAACAAAGCAAAAACGCGGTTTAGTATCATCGGTATCGGTATGATCATCGTTATTCCGATGGATATCGTCATTTTCTTGTTAGAAATCACGGCGCTCGTCGGGCCGCACACGGTAGGGGTGGACGGCTTAACGCCCTTCCAAAATATCTTAATGCAAATGGGCTACGGCTTGTTTGGCGGGGTTATGTCCACCGTAATTTTCTTATTTACGTTGCCGCTTTTCGAAGGGCTGTTCAACGCGCTTACCGTATTTAGACTGCGCGAACTCACCAGCTCGGACGCGCGCATTTTGAAAAAACTCAAAGAAGAAGCGCCCGGTA
>JAZSMB010000081.1:0-4242 GCA_045535685.1 Candidatus Scatosoma sp. | reverse complement strand
ATTGAATACGATTGCATCGATACTTTGGACGTGTTGCCTACGCTCGAATTTAAAAAAGTGCAAGGCGTTTACACGGCAGGGCAAATCAACGGTACTTCCGGTTATGAAGAGGCAGCAGCGCAAGGGTTAATGGCTGGTTTGAACGCCTCGTTAAAACTCCGCGGTTTACCTCCCTTTACACTCTGCCGCGACGAGGCGTATATCGGGGTGTTGATCGATGATCTCGTAACCAAAGGCACGGACGAGCCGTATCGAATGATGACTTCGCGCGCGGAGCATAGAATTTGTTTGCGCCAAGACAACGCCGATTTCCGCTTGACGGAAAAGGGAAAAGAGGTCGGGCTTGTAACCGACGAGCGGTATAATAGATACCTTGCACGCAAGCAACAATACGAGCAGTTATTAGATTCGTTGCGTACACGGGTACCTCAAAAGGAGGCTTTGGCGTTTTTGAAAGGGTACGGCTACGAACAGCTCTCGACAGGGATTTCGTACGCGGATATGCTTAAACGCTCTATTCCGCTCAAAGATATTATGGCGCATTTCCACGTGTTTGAAGAGTTTCCCAAAAACGTTTTGGAAACGGCGGAGATCACCGTTAAGTACGAAGGCTACTTAAAGCAGGGCTTAGATATGATCGAGCGCGCCAAACGGTTGGAAGATAAAAAACTCCCGCCCGATTTAGACTATGATACCATCTTGGGCTTGCGCTTGGAGGCAAGAGAAAAACTCAACCGTATCAAACCGCTCAACTTAGGACAAGCGGGCAGAATTTCGGGTGTCAACCCTGCGGATATTTCCGTTTTAATGGTTTGGCTTTCTACTCAAAAATAAACGAAAAAGCGAACGCAAACCGTTCGCTTTTTTTTATTTATAAACTCTTTTCTTTAAACTCTCTGCCGATTAAATCGTCGAGAGATATTTTGTAAAAATCGGCAAGCTTGATACAATTTTCAATACTTGGTATACGCAAATCATCTTCCCATCTACTGATTGCCGCTTGCGTAAGTCCCGTTTGTCTTGCAAGTTCCCCTTGTGTCAAATTTGCTAATTCCCTTTGTTCTTTTAAAGACCGCCCGATTGACATATTCCACCCCTTTTTTAATAATTATATACCAAATGGTATATAATTGCTTGACTTATACCAAATGGTATGATATAATTTGTATGAAATTCTTAAAGGAGTAATACTTATGATTAAAGTAATTGACAAATTATTTAATGGGGATGCGGCGGAAAACGAAAAATTATTTGTGAAAGACGATGAACAGCGGCAAGAGAAATTAAAGGATGCGGAAGCAAAAATGAACTTGCTTATGGAAACGCTGAACGATCAGCAAAAAAAGTTGTTTGAGGCGTGGCGTTGGGCGGACGACGGATTATGGGTATATGAAGTAGATGCAGCTTACCTGCGCGGTTTTAAAACGGGCACACATTTGATGATTGAAGTCTATAATTTCAATATTTAGGTGTTTCAACGCATACCTGCCCTATTGATTTTGATATGCACGCACAAAAAACGGCGCGTTTCGCGCCGTTTTTCTTATTTGTCTAAATTGATTTTTTCTTCTATAATATACTGCGGTCGGTTTTGTACTTCTCGATAGATCATGCCCACGTGTACGTTGGCAATACCTTGGCAAATTAAGACGATCGACGTCGCTAAGCCAATGCTGGGGAACAGCCAAGCGGTTAAACCGCCAAACTCTACCCTGCAAAGCGCAAGCACGATAAATACGGCAAAGCATAATAAACTCAGCGTACACAAACACGCACCCAGCTTTGCCGACGCGGTAAGCGTTTTAGACGTGTTAGGGAACACACCCGATTTCGCTAAATTTTTCATTCGTTTAAACGTATAATGCGTTTTTCCTGCCACGCGCGCGGGACGGTCGAACTCGATAAACGCTTGTCGAAAGCCCACCCACGCCGTTTGCACGCGCAAAAGGCGGTCGTGTTCACTTAACGACAAAATGGCTTGTACCACCTCTCTATCGTACAGCTTAAAATCGCCTACGGCTTGAGGAATATCCAAGTCGGTCATTCTTTTTGCGAGTTTATAAAAGAGCGCGGCGGTAGCCCGTTTAAACCGAGTTTCCCCTGCTCTCGCGCGGCGTTTACCGTGTACTACTTTATAACCCTCTTTCCATTTTTCAATCATTTTGAGTGCGATTTCGGGCGGGTCTTGCAAGTCGGCGTCCATCGCGATTACGGCTTCGCCGCTCGCTTGCTTAAAACCGCAAAGCAGGGCGGCTTGTTGCCCAAAATTACGCGAAAAAGTACATACTTTCACACGCTTATCCTGCGCCGCTAAATCGTATAAAATCTCTTTCGTCGCATCCCTGCTACCGTCGTTTACAAAAATCAGCTCGTAGCTTTCCCCCAGCGTATCCATCTTGGGAACGACGGCGTTATAAAAAAGTTTCAACGTTTGTTCTTCGTTGTATGCAGGCACGATAATCGAATATTTGACCATAGTAAAAACACTCCCTTTGCTATATTATACCACGATCGATTTCATTTGTCAATACAAAAAAGCCAACGCAATCGCGTCGGCTTTTTTTACCGTTTATTAGATTAGTCCATCTTTTCAAGCAAACGAAGGTCGATACCCTTTTCGCCGATCTTGATGATTTCTACTTTCACCTTGTCGCCGATGTTGAGTACGTCTTCTACTTGGTTTACTCTTTGTTCGGAAAGCTTGGAGATATGGATCATACCGTCTTTACCGGGAGCGAATTCGACAAACGCGCCTACCTTGGAAAGAATACGAACAACTACGCCAACGAACATATCGCCAACTTCGGGATCGTGCGCGATGGATTCAACGATTGCTTGCGCGCGTTTCGCGTTGGCAATATCGCCAAAGCAAGCGATGCAAACGGTGCCGTCTTCTTCGATATCAATCTTCGTGCCCGTTTGTTCGATGATTTTGTTGATAACTTTACCTTGTTTACCAACAACGTCGCCGATTTTTTCGGGGTTGATTTTAAAGGTAACGATCTTGGGTGCGTAAACGGACAATTCTTCCGCAACGGTAGGAATGCATTCGAGCATTTTACCCAAAATGTGTTTTCTTGCTTCTTGTGCTTGCGCGATTGCGTCGAGCATGATTTGTTCGGAAATACCTTTGATCTTGATATCCATTTGGATAGCCGTGATACCCTTGTCCGTACCAGCTACCTTGAAGTCCATATCGCCGAGGAAGTCTTCAAGACCTTGAATGTCGGTCATGATAACGTACTTGCCCGTTTCCGCGTCTTTAAAAAGACCCATTGCGCAGCCTGCTACGGGAGCGGTGATGGGAACACCTGCGTCCATAAGCGCCATCGTCGAACCGCAAACGGATGCCATCGAGGACGAACCATTGGACGAATAGATATCCGATACCACGCGGATTGCGTAAGGGAATACGGAAGGATCGGGAATTACGGGAACGAGCGCACGTTCAGCGAGCGCACCGTGACCGATTTCACGACGGCCGGGGCTTCTCAAAGCCTTTGCTTCGCCCGTGCAGTAGCCGGGGAAGTTGTATTGGTGCATATATCTCTTTTCTTCTTCTTCGTCAAGACCTTCCATTCTTTGCGCTTCGCCGAGCATACCAAGCGTACAGGTCGTCAAAGCCTGCGTTTGACCGCGGGTGAATACCGCCGAGCCGTGTACTCTGGGAAGAATGCCGTGTTCGCACCAGATAGGACGAACTTCGGTGAGTTTTCTACCGTCGGGACGAACGCCGTCGAAAATCTTCGCTCGAACGATGCCTTTAACGATGTAGTAGATAGAGTCCTTTACTTCACGGATTTGATCGGGATAGATTTCGGAGAAGTGTTCTACGATTTCCGCTTCCGCAGCCGCTTGTTTTGCTTGTCTTTCTTGACGATCGAAGGTATCGAGCGCTGCATAGAGCTTGTCGTAGCCGTATGCTTTTACCGCTGCGTCAAGGTCTTCGGGGATATGGTAGAATTCCATTTCCTTCTTTGCTTTGCCTGCTGCGGGAACGATTTCTTCTTCAATCCAAGCGCAAATTTTCTTGATTTCTTCGTGACCGTACATGATCGCGCCAACCATTTCCGCGTCCGTCACTTCGTTCGCGCCAGCTTCGATCATAAGGATTGCGTCTTTCGTACCAGCGAGGTTCAAGTGAATCGCGCTCTTTGCTCTTTCTTCTACGTTGGGGTTGATGAGATATTTACCGTCTACCATACCAACGACTACCGAACCGGTGGGGCCAGCCCAAGGAAT
>JAZSMB010000004.1:0-3265 GCA_045535685.1 Candidatus Scatosoma sp. | reverse complement strand
TTTTTCACCTCCTGGTCTTATTCGGCACATCCTGCCCTGATGTGCAAGGTTATAACGGCTATCTCGTAGCCGTACGAAAATATTATACCTATTTTTCGATCGTTAGTCAATCATTTTTTTAGTGTTTTTCAATAATTCTTTAAAAATATATATAAGGTATAAAAAAAGAGAAAGCGCGCGGCTTTCTCTTTTTTAAGGTTTTATTAACTATAGAGGTTGTTAATATGCTCAATGATCTTAATCAACCCTTCTGCATATTCAATCGTTTCTTCTACGGTCAAAAGCCCGATGCGCGCTTTCTTTACGCCGTTTTCATCTACGAATACTTCGCTCGCTTTCTTTTCGACCCAAATGCCGTTTTGGGGAACGCGAACTATAACGTCGAGGGTAGTCGTGTCAGATACTTTAATTTCGGTAAAGACTTCCGAATTAAGCATACCGTTGCCGAAGGTGAGCATACCGTCGGCTGCAAGCTTATCAAGAGTGGAAAGGTGAATGTTGTTCTTCATATTGTCGATCAACGTATTCATTTCTTTCAAGCCGTAATCGCTTACGCAAGTACACGTATGGGGATTAGTATGCCCTGCTGCTACGCCATCCGCTTCGTTGTGAAGCATATACCACCATTCGCCTTTTACGCTGCCGTTTTTGAAAATTTCCTCTTCAAATACCTGCTGAATCGTCAATTTTTCGATAGCGTTAGGAAGGTCGGAAATTACGGTATCCTTCACGTGCTTTAAGAACTTATTGTTTGTGATCGAACTTTCGTCCATAACCTCGCTTACCGTAAGTCGATCCGTCAAGTTGGTGATGAGGGTGTCGCTACCTGCCATATCGCCAAGCGCCGTCTTCTTGTAGTAAACCGCGCCGTTTGCATCGTTAACGTAATAGAGCTGTGCGTCGCCCGCCGCCGTTTTCACCGTCCCAAGAGTGCCGTTAGCGACATAGCTATATTCGTTGCCGTCCGTATCTTTGTACGTCTTTGCCGATTCGTTGAGGGTGTAGCCCGACAATTCTTCGCCGTATTCGTTATAAAGCTTGCCGTTCAAAACTGCAACGCGCTTTTGAAGCATGGACACGTTGCCGCTTGCGTCTACCGAGTAATGAACGTCTTTCTTTCCGTAGAGAAGGTATCTCGTAAGGGAAGTGTTATCGTCGTCCATAATGTCGGCAAGGGGGATTTCGTCGATCAAGTCGCCGCCTTTAAGACGAAGCTGACCGATGGAACGAGGATTCGAGATGGGGTCAATCGTCGCGTTTGCGCCCGTGCCTACGATTTTATAATCAACGTTTTCTTCGCCGTATGCAAGGGAGATAAGTACCTTATGCGATTGCGCGGTTATGTTGAGTGCGTCTTTTAAGTAAATGTTGTCGATGATTGCCATAGAATCTTCTCTCAAGTCGCCAATCATCGTCTTCTTGTAAAGAATAGGTTGCGTGCAAGCTTCGTCCGAATACACGAGTACGGAATCGCTCGATACTGCTTTCACGTATTGAACGGAATCGTCCAAAAGAGTGAGCTTATAAACGTTGCCGCCAAGATTTTCTGCATTCTTTACGGAAATAGCTACGTCTTTATCGTCATAGAACTTCGTACCGTCAAAGGTGTAGCGAACTTGTTTCATAACGACTTTTTCGCCGCTTGCGTCGTAACGGTTGGAAGAACCGTACGCGAGAGACATTTTCACGGTATCGGTTTTGTCAATGGGAAGAATCGCGTCTACGGGAACTTTATTGAAAAGATTATCCAAATCGTTGCCGATCAAATCGTTGAAGGTCGTCTTTTTCGCGTCGTTGATCATCACGATTTCGCCGTGTTCGTCGTACTCATAGTGTACGCCTTCTTCGCCGTAACAAAGAGCGAGCATCAAAGGATTAAGCTCTTCGTCGAGCGCCGAGATTACGTCGCCTAAGGACGCTTCTTTCACCGTGTCCTTAATGTAAGGCGTCAAGGACTTGAACGGCGTCGTCATAATCGTTGCCTTATCAAAGGGGATGGAGAATTCATCCGTCTTTTCAAGCAAGTCGTCAACCAATTTTTCAAGCTTGGGTGAAATTTCGCACAAACCTTCTAACGTACCCGTTTTATCCGAAATCGCTTCGATTGCGTCGGAGACGTCTTCGATAAGGGATTCGACTTTCTTATCCGCGTAATCCGCGTGGAGCAAGCCTTCCGTTCTCGTGCCGTCTTCTTGGACTTTGCCAAAGACGAGTTCGTAAAGGTCGCCCTCTATGTATTTATCCGCCATTTCAACTGGCTTTTTGAGGGGTTGTTTGGTAAACCAATATCCCACGCCGACAACGCTGCCGACGGTAATCACAATCCCGAGTAAAATGCCGAGCAGCATCATTAAGATTTTGCCAAGCGCACCGCCTTTTTTGACGGGTTTGTCGTTTTCGTACTCGAATTCTCTTTCCATATACGTGCTCCTTTTCTTGTTAAAAACGGGAAAGTACACGCGCTCGCCCGTATTATAAAACAAAATAGTATTTATATTATAAACGATAAAGACAAAAAAAACAAGTCTTTTTATAAAAAAAATAAGCGACAACCCGAAAAAGTTGCCGCTTTCGTAAAAAATTTCATTTTTTAGGGGGGATTACGCTCACATATTGGTAAAAATTGGAATGCTCGCCAAGAAAATCACGTCTTTTCTATCTGCCGCAACGTCTTCTGCAAGTACAAAGGCTTTCTTGTGAATGATACCGCCTGCTTTTTCAACGAGTCCTTCCAAACCCTTCAAGGACGCACCCGTTGAAACTACGTCGTCTACTATCCCGACTTTTTTGCCCTTAATTAAGTTGACGTCGTGTTGGGAGAGGTACATACATTGTTCCTTACCCGTCGTGATGGAGGATTCGATCGGCATTTCAATTCCGTCTTGCATATAGAGTTTTTTCGATTTTCTCGCTACTGCGTAGTATCTTTGTCCAAGCTCTCTTGCGGTGCAATGAGTGAGCTGTAAGCCCTTCGATTCCGCGGTGATGAGTACGTCGCAATCCGCGAGTTCTTTGGCAAGCTCTTTTCCGCAATGCTCGGTGAGTGCGCTATCGCCATGTAAATTAAAAAACGCGATGCCGATGCCGCTGGGAAGCTGCATGACGGGCAATTCCGCTTTGAAACCTCTAATATCTACGGTGTAAGTTTTCATTTCCGTTCTCCTTGACTTTGATCTACGTGTATTGTAGCATACTTTTTGGAAAAAGTAAACGATTTCGGGTATAATTTTTCTAAACTTTACGCGTTGACATTTTACAAATTTGG
>JAZSMB010000061.1:0-2045 GCA_045535685.1 Candidatus Scatosoma sp. | reverse complement strand
TTGACGTCTTCGCCAAGTGTCTTTTTCAAAGCAGCGTGCAAGAGGTGCGTTGCCGTATGCAAGCGCGTCGTCGTTTCCTTATGGTCTGCAAGACCGCAAGCAAACTTTTGCTCGCTACCCGCTTTACTCTTGCTTTGGTGTTCTTCAAACGCCGCTTTGTAGCCGTCCATATCCACGTCAAGCCCGCGTTCTTTCGCCATTTCCGCCGTAATTTCCACAGGGAAACCGTAGGTGTCGTACAAATGGAACGCCTGTTTGCCGTTGATGCGCGTTTCCGGCACGTACGCAGGGTCTTTTTGGATCATAAACGCGTTCTTTCTTTCGATGCCGTTGACGCACTTTTCAAATTCTTTCAAGCCCTGTTGCAGCGTTTTGTTAAACTTCGCTTCTTCCTTATTGAGTTCTTCCGCAATCTTGTCGCGGTTGATATTCAGTTCGGGATACACGCTCTTGTATTCTTCGATGAACGCTGCGGAAATTTGCGCCAAACTGCCTTCGGGCAGGTCGATTTTTCTGCCAAAGCGCACCGCACGGCGGATAATTCTGCGCAAAATATAGCCTTGATCGGTGTTAGAAGGCACGATACCCTTTTCGTCGCCGAGCATAAACGTCGCCGTTCTCGTATGATCCAAAAGCACGCGGAATGCTTTGGTCACTTCTTCGCTTTCGCCGTACTGCTTACCCGTAAGCTGTGCAATGACCTTAATAGCGTTTTCGAAAACGTCCGTTTCGTACACGCTGGATTTGCCGTTGAGTACGCAAAGCGCGCGCTCCAAGCCCATACCCGTGTCCACGTTCTTTTGCGAGAGTTCGGTAAACGAGCCGTCCGCTTGCTTGTTAAAGCGCATAAATACGTCGTTCCAAATTTCAAGGAATGCACCGCAGTTGCAATCGGGGTTGCAAGTAGGCGAGCATTTGGGTTTACGAATAACGAACATTTCGGTATCCGTGCCGCAAGGCCCGGTCAAGCCGGCAGGGCCCCACCAGTTGTTTTCGCGAGGCATAAAATAGATATTTTTCTTTTTGATACCCGCCTTTTCCCAAAGCGCCGCCGCCTCGTCGTCGCGGGGAATACTTTCATCGCCGCCAAATACCGTCACGGCAATTTGGTCGGAAGGAATATTTAAATAATCTTTACCCGTCAAAAACTCGTAGCTCCAAGGGATCATTTCTTCTTTGAAATAATCGCCCAGCGACCAGTTGCCCAGCATTTCAAAGAACGTACAATGTCTTTCGTCGCCCACTTCGTCAATATCGCCCGTACGCACGCATTTTTGCACGTCGGTTAAACGCGTACCTGCCGGGTGCTTTTCGCCCAAAAGGTAGGGCACGAGCGGGTGCATACCCGCCGTCGTAAACAGTACGGTCGGGTCGTTTTCGGGAATCAAAGACGCCGACGGAATTACTTTATGTCCTTTGTCCTTGAAGAAGTTTAAATACATTTCTCTTAAATTTTGTCCTGTATATTTCATAAGCTTGTCCTTCTTTTACTTATACTCTTACATTATATATTTCTAAGCGGATTTTGTCAAGAATTTTTACTCAATTCATAGCCCGTTTTGCTATCTTTTACCGCATAACCCATTTGCGCGAGTTGGGCGCGCAGTTCGTCGCTTTTCGCCCAGTCTTTATTCAAGCGTGCTTGCCATCTTTCGTCCGCGATCGCTTGCACTTCTTTAGGGATACTTTCTTGATGCGTTTGGCTATACCAAGTTAAATATTCGCCTGCGTTGCGTTTGAATAAGCCAAGCAGCGCGTACGTCTTTTTGAGTTGAATGGATAAAGACATTGCCACGAAGAAATCTTCCGTCGTTTTCGCCGCGAGCAGTTTTTTCATTTCTTTAAAGTAGCCAAACAGGTTAGAAAGCACGAGTGCGGTATTAAAATCGTCGCCCATGCACGCGTTGAAATCGTCCTCCACCTTTTGCGCAGCGTCCGCCGCACGTTTTACCGTTTCGCCGTCCATTGCAAGCTCTTTCCCGCGCAACTGGTCAAGCACTTTATCGATAATCGCAAGCGAAGTCGGATCGTAGCCATGTCGTTCT
>JAZSMB010000002.1:0-6854 GCA_045535685.1 Candidatus Scatosoma sp. | reverse complement strand
AATATGAATATGCGCGACCCCGTTATTTACCGCATTTTGCGTTGTACGCACCATCGCACGGGCGATACGTGGTGTATCTATCCTATGTACGACTACGCGCACCCCATTTGCGACTATTTACAAGGCGTTACGCATTCGCTTTGCACGCTGGAATTTGAAGACCACCGTCCTTTATACGACTGGGTGGGTATCAACCTTGGGTTCTCGCCCAAGCCCCGTCAAATCGAGTTTGCGCGCCTTGCGGTGACGAACACGGTTATGTCCAAGCGGTACTTGAAAAAACTCGTAGAAGAAGGGCACGTACACGGCTGGGACGATCCCCGTATGCCCACGGTTGCAGGACTTCGAAACCGCGGCGTACCCCCCGAAGCGCTTTTGGATTTCTGTACGAAAATCGGTATCGTAAAAGCCAATTCCGAGTGTCAGCTTTCCTATTTAGAAGCGTGTATCCGCGACAACTTAAACGCGAATGCCGAACGCGCGATGGCGGTGTTAGAACCGCTGAAAGTGACGATTACCAACTACCAAGGCGAAGAGGAGTTGGAAACGGCGGTGCATCCGTTAAAGCCCGAGCTCGGCACGAGAAAAGTGGCGTTCTCGAATACGGTATATATCGACAAATCCGATTTCTCGCTCAACCCGCCCCCTAAGTATCAACGCTTAAAGCAAGACGGCTACGTGCGATTAAAAGGCGCGTATATCATTCATTGCGACGAAGTCGTTGTGGATGCTAACGGCGAAGTGGCAGAACTCAAATGTTCGTACGTGGAAAACAGCCAATCGGGCAACGACACGAGCGGTGTGAAAGTGAAAGGGACGATTCAATGGGTGGACGGTAAAACGGGCGTGGACGCGGAAATCCGCAAATACGGCTATTTGCTCAAAGACGCCGAATATCCCGGTCAAGACTTTGGCGAACGGATGAATTTGGACAGCGAGCACATTTTCCAAGGCAAAGCAGAACCGTACTTAGCGGAAAGCGAAGACGGTAAGCAATTCCAGCTCATGCGCGTGGGGTATTATAAAAAATGTCAAACGGCGGACGGAAAACTCGTGCTTTCGGAGATCGTATCCCTCAAAGATAATTTTAATAAGTAATCAAGCAGAAAATCCAGAAAAAGGAGTAGAAAAAGTATGATGCCTAACTTTTCGATATTAGCAATTTCCGCTGCGGGGCTGTTAGAAAAATTACCGCTGATAGCGTTAGCGTTGATTTGCGCCGTAGTTGTTATTGCGTTCTTTATCGGGTTTGAAAAGGGCTTTCGTTGGGTCAGTTGGGAAGGCGCGCTGTGGTTTGGTGCTGCGGCGGTGTACTTCGTTATCGACCGCTTGGCGGGCGAGCAAAACTTTTTAACCACTCTCGTTGCGGCGTTGGGCGGAAACGAGTATTTACAAGCGTTTTTACCGCACGTTATTTTCGCGACGCTGTGCGTGGTGGCGGCACTCGTGGTGTACGGTATTTGCACCATTACTTTGCGCCCCAGCGTAAGACGCGTGCCGAAAAAAGGCGACTTATTTACCAAAGACGAGCAAGGTTTCGATTATGACGACGAATGGGACGATTACGACGATTACGAGATGTATAAAGATACGACGATGATCGTGCGTAAAGGATTCCAAACTCCGTCCATTTTCTCGCGCGTAATAGGCGGCGTGTGTTGCGCGTTAAACGCGGGCTTGGTTATGTTCGTTGCCGTTGCGTTCGGGTTTATGTTTATGGCAAGCGAGCCGTGGAAATCCGCTTATTTCGCAGAGATGTTCGCAAACCCGTTGATGGCACTCTCGGCAAAATATATCTCCAGATACGGCATGGATATTCTCTTGTTCGGCGTTATTATTAAAATTGCACTCAAAGGCTATCAAGTAGGATTTGTGCAAAGTATGCGCACGCTGTTCGTTAAGATGGGTAGTATCATTGCCGTTTTGGTGGCGTGCTGGTTGCCCTTCTCTAAATATACGGCTAACCCTGCGTTCGGTTCGTTTGTCGGCGGTTGCGTAGATGCGTTGCGCTCGTTTGGGCTGCCTAACACCGTCGCATTCTTGGGCGGAAAAGTGCTTTGCGCTTTGCTCCTTTGCGGCGTGTTTATGCTGGGTGTTTGGTTGGTGAATTACTTACTGAAAAATTTAGAAGAAGGTATCAAAGGCGTTGCGTTCTTCCGTAGAATCAACGGTACGCTCTCCTGCGCGATTTTCGCAATGGTCGGCGCGCTTGCGGTAGTGTTTATTTGGGTTGCGTTGTATTTGCTCGGCGCATACGGAATCTTCGATTTTGGCGCGTTGCTTACGGAGGGGAGTATCTCCAAAGGTTTGTTGGACGTTTGCGGCAGCTACGTACAACCCGTAATTGACGTCGTCAAAGACGCAATTAAGGGTGTGTTGCCGTTCTAAAACAGCAAGCAAAAACTAAAAATGAAAGGGGCAGGTATGCGATGAAATGCAAAACCTGCTCCTTTTTCGATGCCAAATTATTCAAACTGGTTGGCTAAAATATCCGCCGTTAATCGCGCCAAAGATAAATCGCTTGCGTCCATTTTCGCGTTTTCTTGCTTAGAAAGTACGATTACTGCGCCCAAGCAATCGCCGCCCAAGACGATGGGTACGACGATTTGCGCGGTAATTCCTTCTTCGCTGGGCGACGTGACGGGTAAAATATCGCCGCCCTCGCAAGCGTTGGCAAGATAACTGCGCCGTGCTTTTAAGATGCGTTCCATATCGTCGGATAAGCGTTTGCCGTCAAAATCCTTTTTACCGTCGCCGTATGCGTGTAGAACCCCGTCCGTGTCACAAATGACCGCCAACTTTCCGCTCAATTCGTTTAAAGAACGCGCCGTAGCTTTACTAAATCTATCGAGCGAGGCGATAGGGGAGTATTTTTTCAGCATCAACTCGTCGCGGTCGGTGAAGATTTCGAGAGGATCGCCTTCTTTGATGCGAAGCGTACGCCTAATTTCTTTTGGAATAACGACGCGACCCAATTCGTCAATTCTTCTTACAATTCCGGTTGCTTTCATTTTCTTTTCCTCCGTTTACATATATTTTGCGCGGTAAAAAGGGGAATATGTACGGCAAAAAATAAAAAATGAAAAATTTTCAACTTTTTTTGAAAGTAGGATAAAAATGAGTTGACAAAACGCAGAGGTTGATATATAATTATGTTCGTTAATGCGGTCGTGGCGGAACTGGCAGACGCGCAAGACTAAGGATCTTGTGGGTAACTCCATGCAGGTTCAATTCCTGTCGACCGCACCAAAATCGGGTAATTATGCAAAATAAACGCATAAATGCCCGATTTTTTTGTATATTTGATACGTTTATGCACAGCAAAACAGCCGTTTTTCACGAAAATCGCAACGATTGGTGTATGTTTTGGACAATGTTTTCGTTATTCGTAAGCCCTTTAAAATAATGGCATTGACAGTTGCAATTTTTTCATTAAAAATAAAAACGATTTGGATTGCTTTATTTTTTTTAATATGTTATAATCAATACATCACTATTGGAGTAACATTATGGGAAAGGTATCCACAAAAGCTAATAAGAATATTTACCACACCACAAGAGAAAGTTTAGGCTTAACGAGAGAAAAGGCGAGTGAACTATTAGAAAGTATTCCTCCTGAACGCATTGAGCGTATTGAAAACGAAAAATCTTTACCTCACCCCGAAGAAGTCGTTGTTATGGCGGAGAAATATAAGACTCCCCAGTTGTGTAATTATTATTGCGCAAATCAGTGTCCTATTGGGGAAAAATATGTCCCTGAAATAAAAATCAAGGATTTATCGCAAATAGTTTTAGAAATGCTAGCTTCTCTCAATTCTATGAATAAACAAAAGGATAGGTTGATAGAAATTACCGCTGATGGTAAAATTGATGATGAGGAAGTGAAAGATTTTATCTTCATTCAAGAAGAATTAGAGCGTATTTCGATCACTGTTGAAACATTGCAATTGTGGGTAGAAAAAATGTTGGCAACAGGTGTAATTGATTTAGAAAAATATAAAGAGCAATCTAATAAATAAAAGAAAATAGCCGATTCCTTTCAAAGAAAGCGGCTATTTTGTATTTTTAGTAAAATTCAGCGTTCTTATTTTGCAAATCTTGTTATTTATTTTTATAAAAAAATATTGTACAATAGAATCAAGAAAAAAATCGTTGATATTTCAAATATTTTTAAGGAGGATAAAAGAATGAGCGAACTCGTAAAATCCTGCGGTTCATTAACCGAAAAAGCACAAGTGTCTCTGATTTGGGTTGCTGGTGGTCTTGCTCTCTTTGGTTTAGCAAAAGGGTTTCAATTATTAGACAAAATTGTCGAAAAATGTAATACCTTCTCATACGATCAAGAAACGAAAAAGTTCCAAGCAACATTAGCATAATTTCTATATCCACCTCCTTTATTAGTTTCTCCGCAAGCCTCAAGCGATAAGAAGGCAACCTATCAACTATTTCAGCGCCTACATAAAAGTAGGCGCCTTTCTTTTGTTAGATGTCAAACACAACGTTTTGCATTTGCTCAATCATAAACTTATCAGGGAAGTGTGTATATACCCTTCCTACCAATCTTTCAGAGCTGTCGCCCATCCAAATATCCACAATGTCAGGACGAACGTATTGTTGACAAATGGTTGCAAACGTATGACGCAGGAAGTATTGCGTTACTTCTTCATCTTCCATAATTCGCTTAAAAATGCGGTTCAATACGTCCGTTCTATGTAAAGCTTCCACGGGCGCATCCAAGTCCAACATTTCACGTGCTTGCTTGCAAATGGGTATCTTTTTATACTCAATTTTACCGCCTTTTCGCTTGGCATTCCGTGCAATCAAGAAATCGCCTTCAAATCGAGCATCTTCCAATTCGCAAGGACGAAGCCCGAAGAATAACAAAATCAAAAACGTGCGCTTATAATCGCTGTATTCGTCCGTATTCAAGCGTTCTATCATCTTCTTGACTTCGTCTTCCGTCATAGCGCGGCGGTTGTTTCTTTCCGCTTTTTTGAAGGGAATTAAAAGCATAGGATTGTGAGTAATCACACCGCTTGCGAGTGCGTATTTGAATACCGAATTGAGAACTACGCGCAAATCTTCATATACACGCCCTTCGACTTTTGTCATAATGCCGTTGATGTCGATGGTCTTGATAACGGAAATATCCATATCACCCAAAACGGGATATAAATATCTTTGACAGTAGCTCTCATAATTCTTATGCGTGCGCGCGTTCAATTTATCTTTCTTGAACTCTAACCACTCTTGGGTTACAAACAGGAAAGTATTTTTCTTGGCACGCTTTTCCTTTTTGCGGTATTTTTCAATATTTTCCGCTCTGGTTGCTTCAAGGAATTTTTCCTTAGCCTCTTCCAACGTGGTTGCGCCCACTTGGATTTCATATCCGTTACGGCGGTAACGAATAATGTAGTACACGGCTTTTTTGTACAAATCACGCTTTAAGACGTGCGCGGCTAAGCCGTTTCCAATGAAATCTTTCTTAAATGTTTTTGCCATTTTAGAAATCTCCTTTTGTGTAAAATGAATTAACGTTGAAACGCATTTTTTCTTCTTTTTAGGCGCGTTTAAATTGTCCTTCGGCTGCATAGCCAAAAGACCGCTTAAAAATAGAGATATGCGTTCGGTTGCATCAGGCTGTGATGCGAGTGCTTGGATGTAATTCGATGTAATTTTTAATTCAGCAGTTGTCATTATCCTCCTTTTTGAAAATTTTGGTCAACTTCCCCGTCGGGAAGCATAAACGCGTTTACTTTTACCTAATTTTCTTGCTAACTCCCAAGCCGTAAAAGTATAGTTTTTCCTTGAGAGCGTAAGTATAGTATCATATTTTCAAACGCCTGTCTAAGACGAGTTTTATCTAAGACAAATTTTGGCGTACTACTTAATTTTAGAAAAATAATGCTTTATATTTTACCTGTGCACGCGTTCTTCTACGCCATACGGTAATACGGTCGATGTCGAGGAATTCTGCAATTTCGTTGCAAGTCATACCTGCCATATAGCAATCTAATACAGCGCGGTCACGAGGTTTCAAATTAAGAAGTTCGATTTTGTTATCCACTTCGGTATAATCTTTTTCTTCGTAGTGGTCGATTTCCACAGAGAGTTCTTCCGTGTAATCGTTAATATCACGGCTTCTTGACATGTATCTACGCATTCTATCAATGGTGCGACCAACTAACAAATACGTAGCTTTCTTAATGGTAATTTCTTGACCGTTTTTAATCATATAAACGTCGTTTAAGCTCCTACCTACAAATTCGCATAAGAAGCAGATAGCAGTTTGCGCAAGGTCATAACCATCCGAAAATACGTGATGAACATCGTTATTACGGTTTAAGTCTTTTACAAGCCCAACGTAAAGCCATTCCAAGGCATAACGAGCATAAGCGTAACGACCACGCAGAGTTTTCAGGGCGATTATTTCGCCCATTTGTTGTACGTTCTCGAAAGAGATAGTTTCCGATAATACGTCATAGGGATTAGAGTAGTTAAGCATTAGTTTTACCTCCGATTTTATCTTTTGCCTTTTGGGCAGGGGCAAAGGAGCATAGGATAAAGAGGCATACCATGTACGAGTTGAAATCTTCCCGAAAGTCAACGAGAAACAAAAAAATTGTTGCTCGGTTAAAGCAACAATTGATAAAAAGGCAAGAATTTTTTTTGCGTTTACTTTCGGGTTATCCTATGCTACCATAGCCACAACCGAAAGGAAAAATTGGAGAAAATATTCTTTTTACAAAGACAAAATATATTCACTCCAGAAAATTGCATTTAATACAATTATGTGGAGCAAATACGCTGAAAAGTGTTTATTCAAATTGTATAAAGAAAAAAGAAGAGAATGT
>JAZSMB010000134.1:0-4983 GCA_045535685.1 Candidatus Scatosoma sp. | reverse complement strand
GGGAAAGGCGTAAGTTATCAAAAAAATAGGAGGCGTGTCTTATGAATAAGAAAACAAAAGTATTGGCAACTTCGATTGCAACGATTGTGATGACAGCAAGCCTTGCAGTAGGGGGAACGTTTGCTTTGTTCACCAGTGAAGATAACGTAAACGTATCGGTCACTTCGGGTACTGTAAAGGTTCTTGCAAACGTGGTAGAAGATTCATTTGCAACCTCAACTAGTCTTTCTTCGTTCACGGGTACGACGGAATTTGAACTGGGTGGTACGGTTGCATATGATCAAGAAAATGGTGCGATTACGCTCACCAACGTGACACCGGGCGATCAATTTACGTTCGACGTGGATTTGATCAATGAAAGCAACGTTAATATTCAATATCGCGTGGTTATGACGATGGACGGCGTGCTTGGTGAGGTGCTCGCAGCAAAAGCAACGATTGACGGCGTAGATTACACGTTTAGTTCGATTGGCGCAACCAACTGGGTTGCGGCTAATTTTGACGACGCAACCTTGTCCATCAACGACGCAACAAAGACGGACGATATCAAAATTATAATCGTTTTGCCCGATACGGTAGATGATACGTATCAAAACAAGAGTGCGAATTTGAATGTGACCGTTGAAGCGGTACAAGGTAATGCGACCACTTCCAACGCAACGTTGGCAAACAGCGAGGCTTCGTTGAAAAAGGCGCTTGAAAAAGGCGACGGCGAAATTATGCTTACCAACGATATCGAAGTGAGTGGTAGCATAGACGTTAGTAGCAATACCAAGCTGCTCGGCGACGGCTGTGAAATTACGCGAGCTGACGGATACACGGGCGTCGTGTTTAACGTAGCGCAAGGCGTAAACTTCGAGATGGAAAACGTAATCGTTGACGGCGGTGCAGTTTGGGTAAACACCGCAAGCGCGTTTGGTGCAACGTCTGAAGTGAATATGGCAACAGCTGTCAACACAGGCGCAACGGCAACGGGCGCGTTGGTGCAATTACAGCCGAACGCAACGGTTGTTTTGGGCAAAGACGTAGTTCTTGAAAATAACGACGGTGTCCCTGCTGTAAACCCTGGTACGCGTACAGGCGGCAAGGTATATATCAACGGCGCAACCATTCAATATAACAACGGCAACGGCTCGGGCGCAATTTGGGGCGGTGGCTACATAGAAATCAACGAAGGCTCTAAAATTAACTATAACGTATATTACGGTACTTGGGGCGGTTCGGCGGTTCGTATGGTAAGCGGCTGTACGCTTACGATGAACGGTGGTGAAATGAATTATAACTATTCCGCTGTTGACGGTGGGGCAATCTTTGGTTACGGTGATCAAGCTAAACCGACATATTTCAATTTCAACGGTGGTGAAATGGCGTATAATGTATCTACGGGCGTAGGTGGCGCAATGTGTACGGGTATTTGGACGAATGTGACAATGAGCGGCGATTTTGCCGTACACCACAACGAAGCGTTGGCGGGCGGCGGTGCATTCCGTTTCCAAAACCACAACACGTTTACGATGACCGGCGGTTCGTTCTACGATAACGTGACGAGCGACGGCGACTGGGCTATTTATGGCTACGATACTCAATTTGACCTTTTGGGTGGTACGATTGACGGCGACGTAATGCATTTGGGCGGTTGGAGCTTGTATATCGGCGGAACAGACATCGACGGCTTTGTGTATTCGAGCAACGGTCCTACTGTGAACTCGGTATATCTTAGAGAAGGCTGCAACGGTTTTGCCTTTATCGCAAATGAAAGCAATGAACATTTTGCAAACTTCAACTTGGATCCCTACGACGGCTACGTTTACACCGAAGGCGACGAAGCGAAATTCGTATGCTTAAACGAAAGCTACGAAACGTATTGGGACGAAGCAACTAGTACATTCCGTTTAAAAGCGGTATCATAAGCAAAAACGAAAATAAGAAAGGAGCAACTCTCAGTAGTTGCTCTTTTCTTTGGTAAAATTTATCCGCATTGCGTTTGTGTAAAATTTATTTATAAAGAGTTGACAGAGTGGTTAAAAGTATGCTATAATTGTATTACCATTCAAAAGAGGATAATTATGAAAAAGTTTTTATTGATAATTTTCGCGTTCGTAATTGCAACCGCAACGCTTGCGGCGTGTCAACAAGATGACGGCCTTTGGTTTCCCCAAGGCGGTGGTTCTTCGAGCCCCGGCGGCTCGTCGAGTACGGGCGGCTCTTCCAGTACGGGTGGCTCGTCCGAATCGGGCGATCCGAACGATCCGAACAACGATCAAGGTTGGACGGACTGGATTCCCATTCCCTAACGCAAACAAAGTCTTTCTGTAAAATGATAGAAAGACTTTTTTTATACGCGAAATTTGGCGACGCCTATTGCATTTTTTGTAAAATTGTGTTATACTGAAAAAAGAGGTGTAGATATGATAGATTGTATCGTGATCGGTAGTGGTGTTGCGGGTATTTCCGCCGCGCTTACGCTCCAAGCAAACGGAAAAACGTGTCAAATTTTTGGCAGTAAATCGCTTTCAGAGAAAATCGAAAAGGCAGAGGAAATCCGTAATTATCCAGGGCTTTCTCGTATCAGCGGTAAAGCGTTTTGCACGGCGTTACAAGCGCAGCTTGCCGACGCAAATATCGACGTTTTAGAAGAAAAGGTATCGGGCGTGTACGCGTTGAACGATAAATTTGGCGTTGCCACGCAGCAAGGCGGATATTACGAGAGCAAGACGATTGTTTTGGCTTGCGGAGTCGAATCGATTAAAACGATCGACGGCGAAACGGAATTCTTAGGCAGGGGAGTAAGCTATTGTGCGACCTGCGACGGTTTTTTATATAAAGGCAAAACGATCGCGGTTGTATGTACGACCAAACGCCTCGAACACGAGATAGAACACTTGTCCTCGTTTGCACAAAAGGTGTATCTAATGCCTATGTATAAAGACGTAGCCCCGCAAGAAAAAAACGTGGAAATTATTCGCAAAATGCCGCTCAAAATTCAAGGCGAAAATCGGGTGCAATCGCTGGCGTTTGCGGATAAAGAACTTGCCGTGGACGGCGTATTCGTTTTACGCGAAAGCACGCCGCCGACTACGCTGATAGCCGATTTAGAAATGGAAAATGCGCACGTTAAAATCGCGCGTGATTGTTCGACGAATATAGCAGGCTTATTTGCTGCAGGCGATTGTACGGGCAGACCGTATCAATACGCAAAAGCGGTCGGCGAGGGTAACGTTGCCGCGCATTCGGTTACCGCATTTTTATCAAAAATAAGCCAAAAATAATAAAACCATAGGGGCAGGTATGCGATGAAACGCAAAGGAGCGAGAGATGCATAAGCGAGAACGAGTGATTTTGCACTCCGATTTGAATAATTTTTTCGCGTCCGTTGAAATTGCGCTTCATCCCGAGTGGAAAGGTAAGCCGTTGATTGTTTGCGGCGATCCGAAAGAGAGACACGGGATTGTGCTTGCCAAAAACGAAGAGGCGAAAAAACTGGGGATAAAAACGGCGGAAACGGTGTATTCCGCACTCCAAAAATGCCCCGACGTTATTCGCGCGCCCGCGCATCATCACGCGTATAAGCGGTATTCGCAAAAAGTAAAAGAAATCTACGCGCGTTATACCGAAAAAATCGAAGAATGCAGCATTGACGAGTGTGCTTTGGATATGACGGAAAGCACCGCGCTTTTTGGCGACGGCGAAACGATCGCACACCGCATCAGAAAGGAAATCAAACGCGAACTTGGTCTAACGGTGTCCATCGGCGTGAGTTATAACAAGGTGTTTGCTAAACTTGCATCCGAGCTAAAAAAACCGGACGCCGTGACGGTTATAAGCAAAGAAAATTATCAACAAGTAGTATTTCCGTTGCCTGTAAACGAGCTGTTATTCGTGGGGGCGTCCACCGCGCAAACGTTATCGGCGCTGGGCATACGCACCATCGGCGATTTGGCGCAATCGGACGAAGCGTTGCTCATCAAAAAGCTGGGGAAACGCGGTAAACAACTCCGCACCTATGCACGCGGGGAAGACGACGAAGAAGTAAAATGGCAAAAGACGGAAGAGGACACGAAGTCCATCGGCAACTCAGCCACGCTTCCAAAAGACGTCGTATCCAGAGATGAAGTAAAGCGTTGGTTGTACGCACTTTCCGAAAGCGTAGCCGCTCGGCAAAAAGCGGCGAACGTTGGGCGAGCGAGTACGGTGCATTTGACCGTGCGTAACGATCGGTTGGAGTTTTTCTCTTGGCAAACCAAAGTTGCTCCTACCGCCTTGTGCGGCGATATTGCCAAAGCCGCGTACGAACTATTTTGCCTACGGTATCCGCTGGGCGCAAAAGTGCGATTGCTTGGCGTGACGGTATCGGGCTTCGACCATCATATCGAGCAGCTCACCATCGGCGATACGCTTGGGGAAGGCGAATCGTATCAAAAACGCGAGCGTGCGGAAAACGCGGTTGCGGCGTTAAGAGAAAAGTACGGTTTTGCGACCGTGCAACGAGGGGTAGTATTCCAAGACGAGAAACTCAACGGCTTGGATATTCGCGGTAAAAAGGAAGAATAACGTTTTACATAAAAACGTACGTACAAACGGTATAATAAAAAAATCCCTGCGCATACTGAAAGTATCGGCGGGGGAATGATGAAAAGTAAAAAGGACAATTCTTTCGCTTTCATATAAAAAGGGTTAAGGACAAACGGCTGTTTTCCTTAACCCTTCGCTATTTAGATGCAATTTGTCTAAAAACGGGCATAAAAAAACTGCGCGAGCCTTTTTTGCCGCCGATTACCGAAGTGGAAACACCGCAGGTGACTCCTGCAAAGCTACCTTATGGCACACGCAAACATCCGCTTAGAGCTGCTACGTTCCCGTCCTGACACGGTTCACGGCAATGCGTTGCATAAGACCTTGCTATCAACGTTCCTTACGGCGCGCAACCTTCCATAACCGTCGTCGAGAAAGGCGTTCAGCTCTGATATAGCGGATTTCAGATAC
>JAZSMB010000168.1:0-6125 GCA_045535685.1 Candidatus Scatosoma sp. | reverse complement strand
ACGTTGGCAAGCGTTTGCGCTTCTACGCCTTGCGTAGCGTCCACAACCAAAATCGCCCCTTCGCAGGCGGCAAGCGAACGGCTTACTTCGTACGTAAAGTCGACGTGGCCGGGCGTGTCGATTAAGTTAAACTCGTATTCTTGTCCGTCTTTCGCCGTATAATACATCCTTACCGGCGTGAGTTTGATGGTAATTCCGCGCTCGCGTTCGATGTCCATACTATCGAGAAGTTGTTCTTCCATATCGCGCGAAGAAACCTGTCCCGTGCGCTCCATTAAGCGGTCGGCAAGCGTACTTTTACCGTGGTCGATATGCGCGATGATACAAAAATTTCGTAATAATTTGTTGGGTTTTGCCATATATTTTCCTTATTATTTGTAACCTTATCTTAGCCGTTTTTTTGAAATTCTTCGATGAAACAATGGAGCGAATACGAAACGGGCGCGTTCTTTTTGAGCAGCATCCCCACCGAGCGGACGGGCAAAGCGGGGTCGGTTTTCACTTCGAACAGCGTGCCGTCTTTTAGCATTTGCGTTGCGTATTCTTTGGGTACGACGCCTATGCCCATTCCCTTTTGCACCAGACCTTTCATCAGCTCCCAGCTACCTACTTCGACTGCAGGCGTTAACCCGATCCCAAGCGAAGTGAGAAAGTTGTTTAAAGAACGGCGCGCAACCGTATTTTCGTCCATCATAATGAGCGGATATTTTTTTAAATCGGCAAGCGAAAGCGTTTTTCCAAAAAGGTCTTGATATTTTTCTCCGGCGATAAATACGTCGCTTAAGCGCATACAGTTGCCGTATAATTGCAATGCGTCGTCCTGTTCAATCGGTAAATTGACAAACGCCACGTCGATTTTATCGTTTTTGAGTTTTTCAATGGTATCGGGGGTTAAGTCGGCGACGAGTTCGATTTTAACCCCCGGAAAACGTTCGTGAAAATCTACGATTTTATCGGTAAGAAAATATTGAAAAATGGTGTCGCTTGCCCCGATACGGATATTCCCCGTAGCCGATTTGTGCATTTCTTGTAAGCGATTTTCCGCGTCGTTTAACAGCGACAAAGCGCGTTCCACTTCGTCGAAAATCACTTTTCCGCCCTGTGCGGAAAGTACCATACCGCGATGGGTACGGGTAAAAAGCGTAACCCCAAGTTGCGTTTCTAATTGTTTAATCGAACGGGAAATGGCGGGTTGAGAAATGTATAACTCTTCCGCAGCCTTCGTCAAAGAGCCGCTTTTGGCGACCGTATAAAAAACCTGATATAAATCTAAATTGACCATAATCGCATACCTGCCCCTATCATTTGTTTGTCGTGCACGTATTTTGAGAATAAATCGTTCTCTTATTTCCCTACGCAGAATTTTGCGAAAATTTCACCGATGATCGATTCGGTTGCCGTTTCGCCCGTAATTTCGCCCAACGCGTCCCACGCCTGTTTTACGTCCACCGCGACAAGTTCAAGGGGGGACGTTTCACAAGCGATCATCGCGCTTTCCAAAGCGGATTTCGCACGCAACAACACGCTATAATGCCGCTCTTCTATCAAAAACGCTTCGTGCAAGCTGTTACCAAAACTCATCTCGCAAAGTTTGCGTTTGAGCTTTGCAATTCCCTCGCCTGTGACGGTGGAAACCATAACGTCTGCGTCGTTGTCCGTTGCATCGTGCAAAAGATCGGCTTTGTTGATAATTTTGATGATCGGCTTGCCTTTAAGCATGTCCAAAACGCGAATGTCTTCTTGCGAAACGCCTTGCGTTAAGTCGGCTACGAAAACGGCTACGTCCGCCGATTGAATAATCGCTTGCGCGCGCTGAATACCGATGCTTTCGATTGTATCTCCGCTATCGCGCACGCCTGCGGTATCGTACAAATTAAATTTTTTACCGTCGATTTCCATCGTGCCTTCTACGGCGTCGCGCGTCGTACCTGCGATATTCGACACAATCGCTTTATCGTAACCAAGCAAGGTATTGAGAAGCGAACTTTTGCCTGTGTTGGGTTTACCGCAAATGGCAACCGTTACGCCCGATTTGATTTTTTTGCCGACGGCGTATTGTTTGGATAACTCGTCCAAAGCCGTGTGTGCGGTTTTAAGCGCAGAAAGTACTTCACGCACTTCTTGATCCAAATCTTCTTCGAATTCGTCGGGATAATCGATCGTAACGTCGATTTTTGCAAGCGCCGTGGTAAGCTGTGCTTGCATTTCCTTGACTGCTTTGGTTAATTTTTCGCTGTAGAGTTGATAACCCGCGCGCACCTCCGCGTCCGATTCGGCGTTGATCATATCCGCTACGCCTTCGGCTGACGAGAGCGAAAGTTTTCCGTTTAAAAACGCGCGTTTGGTGAATTCGCCCTTTTCCGCACTCCGCGCGCCGAGTGTAAAGGCGCGTTTCAAAATTCCTCTTGCGATATTTTCGCCGCCGTGGCATTGAAACTCGATAATATCTTCGCCGGTGTAGCTATGCGGGGCTTTGAAATACACGCACAAGCCAAAATCGGTAAACGTGCCGCCGTCGATATTGCCTGCATACATATGATACGGCTGAAAATCGCTTACGGGCGTTTTGCCGATGGGCGTAAACATTTGCGCCGCTAAATCCAACGGGTTTTTACCGCTGATACGGATAATCGCCACGCCGCCTTTACCCGCAGGCGTTGCAATCGCCGCTATATTTTCTTCCATCATACCGCTCGTCCTCCTTTAGCCGACAATCCACCAGCATATTTATAACGTACGATTATATTATAGCATACAAAACGCGGCGTGTAAACTCTTTCAACGCGCTCGCGCGTAAAAAAAAGACGGAAAATATAAGTTTTTCTTAATTTTCCGTCTATATTTTATATTTTACTCTCGCTTAAATATCCGTCCGTATCGTCAGTTAAAAAACTCGTCCGATTCTTGCGTTTGCGTTTGCTCGTCGCCGTTTGCATTCGGCGCGTTATTTGGCGAGGAAGAGAATTCTTCAAACGGGTCTTGCGGCGGCGTTTGCGTAGGCGCATTGGTTGGATTGGGCGTTTGTCCCCCATACGGATTTGCGCCATAGGGATTGTTTTGCGGACCTGCGCCATATTGTCCGTATTGTCGACGCATGTGCGCTTCGTATCTTGCACGCATATACGCGTGATAATCGATGGGCGTGCGGTTTCTGAGCGCAAAAATTACGATAAAGTGCGCTTCGGGAATAAATAACGACAAGAACGCCAACAGCATATAGTTTCTGGGATAATATTTTTGACACAATCCCGTCATTGCAATAAACAATAAAACTTGGTACGCAATATTAAAAATAGTCATAAAGCTATTCGCCGCGATATAATAGCCGTACGCCGCTTGCGAAAAAGGCGTTAATCCCGTCCAAACGGGCAGTTGTTGCTGCGTAAGACCGCTGGGATCGCCGTAAGTGAGGTATAAATGAATCTCTGACGCGACCGCCAAACCCATGAGTACGCTGACGAGAATTTGCGCAATCATCGTATACAAGCCTATACGCTTGATACGTTTACCGAAAAATTGACAATCGCCTGCGAGTTTGCCAAGCAAATAGATATTAACAAACGGCACGAACGCACGCCACGTTTTATCCATTCCGCGTCTTTTCGCCATCGTAGACAACCCGATGCCTTGCAAGACGAACAACGCCGCCCAAACGGCTACGCCGATTAAGCCGTATAAAAACAGCGCGGACGCAGGCAGAGGCGAGCCCATCATACTCGTTGCCAAGTCGATTGAGCTTGTCACAACGTAATACAAACTAAATAATTCCATATACCTACCTTCTTTTTAATGTTGATTTGGATATTCTACGTCGATAAGCGTCAAACCTTTTGCAGGCATCGTTTTGCCAAGCAATTCTCGTTTGCCCGTTTCAAACGCTATCTCTAAACTTTCCTTTGTCTTTTTACCGCTTGCAAGGTCTAAAAGCTCGCCTACCATCGTGCGTACCATATTGTATAAAAAACCGTTACCCGTTACGTAGATTTTGATATCGCGCGAGCCGTAAGAAAACGTTTCTTCCACTTTCATCTCGTACACGGTACGCACGGTCGTCTTTACCGAAGAGCCCGACGCGCAAAACGCTTTAAAATCGTGCTTCCCTTCGAACCACCGCGCAACCGCTTGTAATGTGGCTGTATCCGGCGCGTTTTCTACCCGCACGGCATAGCGCGCTTTAAGCGGCATTTCACGCTCGGAAACGTATAACGAATACGCGTACGTTTTTCGCTTTGCGCTACGATTTGCGTCAAACGTTTCCTCCGCACCCCAACCGTCGATTACGCGAATATCGGCAGGCAAAAACGCATTTAAGCACTCGGGCATTTTTTGCGGGGGTACGGTGATGGTTTCGCTATCGAAATGGCATACTTGCCCCGCCGCGTGCACCCCTGCGTCCGTGCGCCCACTCGCGGTAATGCGTACGTCCACTCCTAAAGCGCAGAAGAGTGCGTTTTCTAATTCTTCCTGCACGGAAAGGGCGTTTTTTTGGCGTTGCCAACCGGCATAGTTCGTTCCGTCGTATGCAATTTTGATAACGTACCGCATATGCGACCTCCGTGTTTTCGTTAAACGATTGCGGGTGTGTAAATTTTGAGAAGTACGATTGCCGTAATCAATATGCCTAACAAGATCAGCGCCACCAAATCGCGCCAACCAAACGTAAGTTTTTTGTATTTGGTGCGTACTTTACTGCCCGAATAGCACCTTGCGTCCATCGCGTCGCCAAGCTCGTCCGCACGGCGGAACGCACTAATCAGCAAAGGAATTAAAATGGGTACGATGGCTTTCACTCGCTTGATTAAACCGCCGCTTTCAAAGTCTGCCCCGCGCGCTTTTTGCGCGTTCATAATTCTGCCCGTTTCATCGGTGAGTATGGGGATAAACCGCAATGCAATCGACATAATCAACGCGAGTTCGTGCACGGGGAAGTGAATGTATTTCAACGGTTTGAGTAAACTTTCGATGCCGTCCGTTAAAGCAACGGGCGTGGTCGTGAGCGTTAAAACGGACGATGCCAGCACCAGCAAGAACAGCCGTACGGCAAGGAAAATCGTAAAAAATACCGCCTCCTGCGTGATGGTGATTATCCACCACGAGAAGATTACCGTTTCGCCTTGATAGAAAAATAAGTTTAATAAAGCGGTAAATATCAATAAAAACGTAATGGCTTTGACCGATTGTAATAAACTTTTGATAGGAACACCTGAACAGCAAGCCACGATCACAAACACGAGCGCGCAAGTAGCCAGCGCGTAGAAATTTTGCGCCAAGAATACGAGTACGATATAGCCGATTAAAAACAAAATTTTCATGCGCGGATCGAGCTTATGGACGAACGATTGCGAAGGATAGTATTGACCGAAAGAAACGTCACGCATTTTCTTGTCCTCCGCCTATTGATCTCGTACCTGCCCCGCCCGTTTTTGCGCGCAGCAGCGTTTTTTGGATAAAATCGTTTATCCTATAATCGCTTTCTATATCCACGCCAAGCGCGTGCATACGCTTGGCAGTTTTCGCCGCAAACGGCACGTCTAACCCCGCATCTTCGACAACGGAAGAGGAAAATAACGCTTGCGGCGTATCCACCGCTATCATTTTACCGTCCGCAAAAATAGCCGCGCGGTTGCAGTTTTCCGCAATTTCGTCCATATCGTGCGATACGATAATTACCGTTTTACACCAAGATTGATGCAACGTATGGAGCAGGGACATAATTTCTTGCTTGCCAAGCGGATCTAACCCTGCCGCCGGCTCGTCCAACACCAAAATTTGCGGTTTGGTTACGAGTACGCCGGCAATCGCCACTCGGCGTTTTTGCCCGCCCGATAACTCAAACGGGGAACGGTTTTTTACTTCTTCGTAGCCCAGCCCAACGATGGTAAGCGCGTCTTTGACGGCGCGTTGCACTTCTTCTTCCGATGCGTCCGCTTGGAAATTTTTCAGCCCAAACGCTACGTCGTCGAATACCGTTTCGGCAAAGAGTTGATATTCGGGGTACTGAAAGACCATGCCAACCTTTGCGCGTAGCCCCTTAAAGTCGCATTTTTTATCCGTCAAATCAAACTCGCCGATATTTAACGAGCCTTTGTCCTTACCGATTTTTATCAAGCCGTTAAGATGCTGAA
>JAZSMB010000084.1:0-5801 GCA_045535685.1 Candidatus Scatosoma sp. | reverse complement strand
TTCAATCGCATATCCGTAGCGCACGATACGCGCATTCTCCAAGCCTGCGACCGAGCTATACATAGCGCGTTGTACGTCGTGGGGCATGGACGTGGAAAGCCCTTGCGCATACACTTCCGTAGTGTCCGCGCCTTCGGGTTCTAAGAAAATTTGGTGGCGTTCTTTGTCCTTAAAGCGCACCACTTTGGTTTCGATGGACGGGCAATATCTCGGCCCTGTCGATTGAATAACGCCGTTATACAAAGGCGATCTATCCAGATTTTCCAAAATAATTTCGTGCGTTTTAAGGTTGGTGTACGTCAAATAGCAGGGGAGTTTACTCTCGGGCGTAAAATCGTGCATAAACGAGAAGGGATAAATATCCGTATCGCCGTTTTGAATTTCACACTTTTCATACTCCACCGTTCTGCCGTCCAAGCGTGCAGGCGTCCCCGTTTTAAAACGTCGCACGTTAAAGCCGAGCGCAATCAAACTCTCGGTCAAGTGGTTGGCGGGCGCGAAACCGTTCGGGCCGGATTTTTGCACGACGTTGCCCGTAATCGTTTCGCCGTTTAAGTACACGCCCGTGCAAAGAATAACCGCTTGGCAAGCGATGATACCGCCGTAGTTGGTTTTAACGCCCGTGCATTTGTTGTTTTGGGTTAAAATTTCCGTGGCTTCTGCTTGTAAAATGCGCAAATTAGGCGTATTTTCCAGTACTTTTTTCATTTCACGGTGGTACGCGTTTTTATCCGATTGCGCACGGAGTGATTGTACCGCCGCGCCTTTGCCCACGTTGAGCATTCTAATTTGCAGGGCGGTATTATCCGCCACAAGCCCCATTTCCCCGCCGAGTGCGTCAATTTCGCGGACGAGATGGCCTTTTGCCGTACCGCCGATGGACGGATTGCAAGGCAAAAAAGCGATACTGTCTAAATTCAGCGTTAAAAGCACGGTATCAATGCCCGTGCGCGCCAAAGCAAGCGCGGCTTCGCAACCTGCGTGACCCGCGCCTATAACCACCGCCTCAGCGGTGTATTCTAAAAATTCTACCTTGCTTGCTTCCATCATTGTTTATTGTTTGAGTACTATATTTTTAATATCGTCGATTTCTTTTGCAACGCGTTCGTTGAGTTTGGATAAACTTTCCATTTTATCGCGCGCATACATAATGGTCGTATGGTCGCGACCACCTAAAATATTGCCCACCGATACCAAGGGCAGCGAGAGCATTTCGCACATCAAGTACGCGCAAATTTGGCGCGCTTTTACAAGGTCGGCTTTCTTGCCTTTGCCAAGCAAGTCGTCCTTTCTTTGTTTAAAGTACGAGCAAACCGCCGCAATAATCTTTTCAGGCGTGACGTCTTCTTGTTCTTCCGTTTCGTTTACCGATTCGGATAAAGCAAGCTTTGCAAGCGCAAGCGAAATGGGTTCTTCGTGCAACTTGCTTGCAAAAATCACTTTCGTCAATCTACCTTCCAGCGTACGAACGTCGTGGCCGGAATCTTTGGCTAAAAACTCCAAAACGTCGTCGGGGAGTACGCACTTTCTATCCAGCGCCTTGCGTTTTAAGATGGCAATTTTCGTTTCGGGGGAGGGCGGTTGCACGTCCGCAATCATACCCCCTTCAAACCGCGTGCGAAGTCTGTCTTCCAGCGCAGGAATTTCCTTGGGCGGACGGTCGGACGTTAAAACGATTTGCTTATTTTGTGCAGAAAGTTCGTTGAACGTATGGAAGAATTCTTCTTGCGTTTGCACTTTATCCCGCAAAAATTGCACGTCGTCGATCATCAGCACGTCCACGTTGCGATAATGCATTCTAAATCTTGCGCCGTTTTTACGCGAGAGCGAATCGGTAAACTCGTTTAAGAAATTTTCGCAAGTGGTGTAAAGTACTTTTTTCTCGGGGGAAATTTTCGCAATTTCGTTGGCGATGGCTTGCATCAAGTGCGTTTTACCAAGGCCCGATTCGCCGTAGATAAATAAGGGGTTAAACGCAATGCCGGGTGCTTCGGCAACCGCTTTTGCCGCCGCGTACGCAAGTTTACTGCCAGGGCCTACGACGAACGAGTCGAACGTAAACGCTTTATTGATAGGGGTGACGGGGAATATGTCGATGACGTCTTCTTCCGCTTCCAAAGTATACACGTCGCTGCCTTCCACGTACAATCTAAAATCGGTCACGCCGCAATCGCTTTTTACAATCGCTTCGCGCAACTTTTCCCCGATTTTATGCGCGATAATCGTATTCGCGTTTTGTTCGGTGGGTACTTTGAGTATAATTTTTCTGCCTTGAATATCAATCGGCTCGATATCGCGGATTAAGTTGTCGAACGTAATGGGCGAGATGATATTTTGCGCCCGTTCGGCGATTTGTTTCCACACGAATTGAAGTTGCGATCTTTCAGCCATAACCTTTTATCCCCTTGTCAACGTTTTTTTATCGATAGTGCGTTATTTTATCTTGTATTTTTGAAAATTATTTGATATAATTATAATACAAAACGCGCGGAAAAGAAAGCGATTTTGAGCCGATTTTGGGTAGAATTATGCAAATAAAAAAATTATTCTTGCAAAATTTCAGAAATTACGAACGAGAGACGTTACATTTTAGCGACGGGCTCAACGTTTTGTTTGGAAAAAACGCGCAGGGTAAGACCAACTGCGCCGAAGCGGTATTCTATCTTTGCACGGGCGCGTCGCTCAGGATTCGCCACGATAAACAGCTTATCAAAATGGGCGCGGAGCAGGCGTATATCTGCGCCGAGGCGGAAAACAAGTACGGCAGCGTAAAAATCGAGGCGAGTATCGGGGAAAATAAGCGCGAAATCCGCGTAAACGGCAGTAAAATCGCCAAAAATGCCGATTTGATGGGGCACGTGAACAGCGTTTTCTTTTCGCCTGGGGAACTGCGTCTAATTCAAGACGGACCGGACGAACGCCGTCGGTTTATGAATATTTCCATCTCGCAAACGTCGCCCTCGTACTATACCGCGCTGCTGCGCTATAATAAAATTTTGGACCAGCGCAACGCACTTTTGAAAAATCCCGATTATTCGTTGGTACTCGACACGTTGCCCATTTGGGACGAACAGCTTTGCAAGTACGCCGCGCTGATCGTCAAAAAACGCAGGGAATTTTTAGAAAAATTATCTCCTTACGCCGAGCAAATGCACGCATTTTTGACGGATAACGCCGAAGTGTTGCAAGTAAAGCTGGATAAATCGTATCAAGGGGACGAAGAAGAAATTGCGCTTTCGCTCAAGCACCGTTTGGCAAACAACTACGATAAAGACTTGCGTTTGGGCTTTACGACGGTCGGGCCGCACCGCGACGATTTGGTAGTGACGATATCGGGCGCGGACGCAAAATCGTACGCCTCGCAAGGTCAAATGCGTACTTCCGCGCTTGCTTTAAAGCTTGCCGAAGTGCAAATTTTTAAAGACGTTTCCGGCGAATATCCCGTCTTGATTTTGGACGACGTGATGAGTGAGCTCGACCTCCCTCGCCGTAAAAAACTTTTAAAGCGAGTGGACGGCATCCAAACCATTTTAACCTGCACGCACGCCGAGCGGGTTTTATACGGCGCAAGCTGTAATAAAATTCGCATTGAAAATGGGAAAGTGAAAGAATAAAATTTATTTTTCTTACGCATAATACAAAAAGATAAAACACGCACCCATGTATGCGATGAAAATATCTCAACGCATACCTGCCCCTATGCTTTTTTGGTACATAAAAAGGGGAAAGGCGCATGAAAATACACGCAAAACGTCGTTTTTTAAAAGCCGTCGCGCTCCTGATTACGGGCGCGATTTTTTTGTCTGTAAAACCAGTTTTTGCGCGCGCGGAAGAAAAGTGGGAAACGCTTTCTTCGTACACCACCTACTTTAACGCAGAAGAGAAAAACCGCGTGCAAAACGTGACGATTGCAGCAAAGCTTATCAGCGGGGTTACCATTCAACCGTACGGCGAATTTTCCTTTAACCAAACGGTGGGCAGGCGCACGCAAGAAGCGGGGTTTCGTCAGGCGAAAATTATCGTGGGCGGCGAATACGTGCAAGGCGTGGGCGGCGGCGTTTGTCAGGTGAGCACCACCCTTTATAACGCGGCGTTAAAATCGGGGTTGACCGTGATAGAGTTTCACCCGCATTCTCTTTTGGTAAGCTACGTTCCGCCCTCTCGGGACGCGATGGTTTCTTCGCAAAGCGATCTCAAATTCGTCAATCCGCATTCCTTTCCCGTGCGTTTGATCGCCGAAACGTTTAAAGGCGGAATCCGCGTACGCTTTTACGGACAAAAAACCGAGTACCGCTATGAAATTTCCTCGCAAGTATTACAAGAAATTCCGCCGCCTGCGCCCATCGTGAAGTACGGCGAAAAAGAAGAAATTATCCGTTCGCCCAAGCACGGGGTTAAAAGCGAGGGGTATTTAGAATGTTATCACGGGCAGCAGCTGGTTTCGCGCAAACGCCTGCGCATCGACGAATATCGACCGATACAGGGCATAATCGTCAAAAAAAACGCGATTGAGAGAGAATAAATGCGTTCAAGCACTTGTCTTTTTTGCAAGAAAATGTTATAATAACTTATATGTAAGTTATTGGGAGAGCGTCGAAAGACGAAAAATGGCTTTTCCCATAAAAAGGCAGGTTGACAATGGACAGACTTCAACTGAAAACGTTAAACGAAAATTTGCAAAGCTACGGCGGGAAAGAAGTGGTCGTAGCAGGTTGGGCGAGAACGATACGCGACTCGAAAGCGTTCGGGTTTATCGAACTCAACGACGGTAGCTGTTTTAAGAGCACGCAAATCGTGTTTGAAAGAGCAAACGTGGACAACTACGACCAAATCGCAAAGGGCAACGTAGGTATGGCACTCGTTGTAAAAGGCGTCGTGGTACTCACGCCCGAAAATAAACAACCCTACGAAATCAAAGCGACGGAAATTTTGGTGGAAGGGGAATCCACACCCGATTACCCCCTGCAAAAGAAACGCCACTCCGTCGAATTTTTGCGTGAAATCGCATACTTAAGACCGAGAACCAACCTTTTTGGCGCTGCATTTAGAATCCGCAGCGAAGCGGCGATTGCAATCCATAAATTTTTCAACGATCGCGGGTTTGTGTACGTGCATACCCCCATCATTACGGGTAGCGACTGCGAGGGCGCGGGAGCAATGTTCCAAGTGACGACGATGGATCTGGACGAAGTGGCAAAAACGGGCAAACCCGTCGATTATAAACAAGATTTCTTTGGTAAAAAAGCCGCGCTTACCGTGTCGGGGCAACTCAACGCGGAAACGTACGCGATGGCGTTTGGCAACGTATATACCTTTGGACCTACCTTCCGTGCGGAACACTCCAACACGGCGCGTCACGCTGCAGAGTTTTGGATGATCGAGCCGGAAATGGCGTTCTGCGATTTGCAAGGGGATATGGACGTAGCCGAAGCGATGGTAAAATACGTAATCGATTACGTGAGTGAAACTTGCAAAGACGAACTCGAATTTTTGAACAAGTTCGTGGACACGGGGCTTTTGGAACGTTTGAAAAACGTATCCGAAAACGCGTTCGTTCGCTTGACTTATACCGAAGCGATTGAAATTTTGAAACAAAACGCGGATAAGTTCGAGGACAAAAATATTTTCTGGGGTAAAGATTTACAAAGCGAACACGAACGTTTCATCACCGAAAGCGTGTATAAAAAACCCGTGTTCTTGACCGATTATCCCAAAGAAATTAAATCGTTTTATATGAAGCAAAACCCCGATGGAAAAACGGTGGCGGCGGCAGACTTGCTCGTACCCGGTATCGGGGAACT
>JAZSMB010000192.1:0-16190 GCA_045535685.1 Candidatus Scatosoma sp. | reverse complement strand
GTTTTTATTTTGTTATAAACTATCTTATCTATCGTAGCCGTGCAGCTCGTCTTTTTTTACTCCGCGTACGTATTTTTTCATTTCGGTATCGCACGCGCCAAAATGTTTGAAATTGATGCGCGCTTCGCTAAGCGATACGTGGTTTGCGCCACGCGGCATCGTGGGGTTGTTGAACTGTTCGGGGTCGTCTTCCCAAAAACATACGGGACAAATATCGTACGCGCGTTCCTTTTTCTCGAAGGTGTAATATCCGCAGCAAGGACATTTGTATTTTTTCGGTTCGTCCTTTTTCTTAATGAGCGGAAGTACGGACACGAGCATACCGCCAAGTAAATTACCGACCAGCGAAATCGCGCAATAGCCGACCATCTCCCAAGTAACTACGTTGCAAAGACAAACGTAGAACATATTTGCAAGCGAATTGTCAAATCCGCAATATACGAACACGAATACGGGGAAAATAACGCCGATTGTCGCCGACAAGTGCTTTTTGGCGGTATATTTACACAAAAACACCGAAAGACCGATTAAAATACCGCAAAGCACGCCTGAACCGAGCGCGTGAATCGCCCAGCCCTCGTCGCAGAGCTTATTCGCCATTACTATATTTGCCTCGTCGATAACGTTGACGTGGGAAAGCTCGACCAAAAGTGCGCAAAAGACGATGCCGATCAAGTTAAAAAACAAGCTGACAGGGAGCGACCAAAAATTTTTAACGCCCATCGTGAGTATGCGCGTGGAAAGCCCCGTAATCAAATACAGCCCGAACGTGGTAACGACGAACATCGCAAGCGAGAATATAATTGCGCCCACCAAGTTGCCCGTTGCACCGTCGAATTTTGCCATCGACAGTAAAAGCCCTACCCCGCCGATTCCTACCATAATTCCGCCGAAAACCGACGCGACGCAAAAGACCATAAAGTCTTTTTTCGTCATTTTTTCAAATCTCATCATAGCAAAGCCATTATAGCATACTTTTTAACCGATTGCAATAGGTTTTTTTATAATTTTTCGATTAGATTCTTCGACTTCGCTTACGCTACGCGCATAATGACAGGCGGAAATTTACAAAAACTACGCACGCTCTTACGCTACGCACATAATGACAAGCAAAAATCCAACAAAAGATACGCGCTCCGTTTACACGGAGCGCGTACCATAGTGAGAGAATATGAAAAAAGTTTCGTATAGTCCTTTTTTCTTAGCGACGTATTTGAAAAATCAAACAATCGCACAAATTTATTTTAATGCCTGCTTGTGAAAAATGTGTGAAAGAAATGTGACAGAATAATGAAATAACGTTTTTCGTACGGGTATTAGGCAAAGCGGCTAAAAATGGCGTCGGCGATGCGAAGTCCGTCGGCGGCGGAAGAAGTGATTCCGCCCGCGTACCCTGCGCCCTCGCCGCAAGGATATACGTTTGCCGTAGACAGCGATTGCAAGGTCGCACTATCCCGTTCGATACGCACGGGCGAACTGGTACGCGTTTCCGCCGCGGTCAACACCGCGTCGGGGCACGCAAAACCTTTTAAGCGTTTATCCATATCCACGATTGCCGCTTGGAGCGTTTGTATAATCGGAGCAGGCAAAATATCGGAAAAGTCGGCAAAAGTCGTGCCGATTGCGTAGGTTGGAAGTACTTCGCCGAACGTTGCGCTCGTCTTGCCGCGTAAGAAGTCGCCCACAAGCGTAACGGGGGCTTGATAATTATTTCCGCCTGCTTCGTACGCCGCGCGTTCGATGCGGCGTTGATACTCGATACCGGCAAGCGGATTTTGGGAGGGATCTTGACCAAATTCCGTTTTGCTAACTTGCGCAATCAGCGCGGCGTTGGCGTTGCGCTCGTTGCGCGCATAGTTACTCATGCCGTTGGTAACCACTCCGCCCACCTCGCTCGCCGCCGGCATTACGAACCCGCCTGGGCACATACAAAAAGTAAACGCGGCGCGTTCACTTGCGTGGGAAACGAGTTTATAATCTGCCGCAGGCAACAGCGAGTATGCTTTGCCGTACTGCGACAAACCGATTTTGTCTTGTAAATGCTCGATACGCACGCCTACCGCGAAATCTTTGGCGGTCATTTTCACTCCGCGTTTTGCAAGTATTTCAAAGGTATCCCTTGCGCTATGCCCGATGGCAAGCACGAGGGCAGACGGCGTGATTGTTTCTTCGCCGCTCGGCGTTTGCAAAGTGATGGATTGGAGTGTGTTTTCTTGTACTTTTATATCGGTTAATTGCGTGTGAAAGCGTACCTGCCCCCCTTGTTCGAGGATAAAACGGCGTATATTTTGCACCACCGTTTTTAATCGATCGCTGCCGATATGCGGTTTGCTGAGCCATAAAATTTCTTGGGGCGCGCCAAAGCGGACGAACGTTTCCAGCACTTCTTTATTGAATAAGGAATGCGTTTGCGTATTGAGTTTTCCGTCTGAAAACGTGCCTGCGCCGCCTTCGCCGAATTGTACGTTGCTATTTGTGTTGAGCCTTTTTGTAGCGATAAACGCTTGAATATCCTTTTCGCGCTCTTCCACCGGTGCGCCGCGCTCGATGACGATGGGTTTTATCCCTCTTTGCAATAATCGCAAAGCGCAAAACAAGCCTGCGGGACCGCTGCCGACCACCAAAACGGGGTTTTGGGGCAGTTTGCGCGCCGCAAGCCGTTCGATGGACTCTATTTTTTTCGCTTGTTCGCAATCGGAAAACTCGATGGTGTAAACCAAGCGCACGTCGTTTTTATTGCGTGCGTCGATGGATTTTTTCTTAATGGCAAAATATTTCACCTTTTTGCCAAGCTTTTTTTCAGCGAGTTTGACAAGCTCGCTTTCGTCCTTGCCAACGGGCAATTTTATATCGGAAAGGGTGCGTAAACTCATACCTGCCCCCTACCTTTTGCATTTAACGCGTTTGCAACGGCACAAGCGGAACTGTACGCCCATTGCAGATTATATCCCCCGCATTGACCGTCCACGTCTAAAATTTCGCCTGCGAAATACAAGCCGCTGCATTTTATACTTTGCAAATTCTCGTCCACTTCTTCCATGCAAACGCCGCCTTTGGTCACTTGCGCAACGTCCGCCCCCATACTCCCTTTGACGGGAATGGTAAACGCCTTGACGAGTTTTGCCGCCATTTTATAATCGTTTTGCGCACGTTTCATAATCGCCCGAGCGAGTTGGTTATTGACAAACCCGCACAAAAGTTCGCCGACGGCAAGCGTCGGATAGTTTTTGCGTTTACGAACGAGTGCTTGATAAATACTTTCTTCTTCGTAATCGGGTAAAAAATCGACGGTGAGCGTAACGCCCGATTGCAGGCGGTGCGTGAAAAACGCGGATAAACGGAAGATTACGTCGCCCGATACTCCGTAGTCGGTAAAAAGCAAATCGCCTTGCAACGTTTGGCGCTCGTTTTCCCAGCTTGCCGTCACGCGTGCGTCGGATACGCGAATGCCTTTGAGGGTTTTGGTGTGCGTGACGTCCGTTTTTAATTGTACGAGTGATGGATACGTTTGCGTGAGTGTGTGCCCCAGCCCCGTCGCCAAAGCGTATGCCGAGCCGTCCGTGCCAAATTGCTTGGCTACGTTACCGCCCGTGCAAAGCACGACGTTTTGCGCTTGCAGCGTTTGCGTTTCGCCCTCTTTATTTCTCGCCGTCGCAATAAAGCCGTGCGATTGTTTTTGCAAAGCGACAACCTGCCAACCGCAACGCAAGTCTATTCCCTTTTGCGCTACGGTAAAGCGGAGTGCGTCGGTGATTGCGGACGCTTGTCTGCCTGCGGGATATACTCTGCCACGCTCGTCCGTCGTCAAAAGCAAACCCAAATTTTCCAAATGCTGCATCCATGCGTTCGGCGAATAGCGAGAAACGAGCGTTTGTGCCAGTTTCTTGCCGTTTTTGGACGAGGAAAAATAGTCCGCGTCCGCTGCGCCGACGTTGGTAATATTCCCCTGCCCGTTGCCCGTAGCAGAGAGTTTTTTGCCCACTCTCTCCCCGCGTTCGAGTACGACGATGGGGTTAGAAGTGGAATTTAGAAGGGTGGCGAGCGTTAAACCTGCCGCGCCGCCGCCGATGATAAGCGTAGTGATTTTTTCCATAATTATATTGTAGCGTATTTGTTTATAAATGTCAATTTTTTTAGAAAAACAGGCGGAAAAAATTGTTATCCGCTATTGACTTTTTTGGATTTTTATATTAAAATATAAATAGAAGGATAAAATTTGACATTTTTATTGCTGACGCGTCATATTTTATCGTGCGCAGTTGCCCTTTCAACGCGGTTTTGCCGTTGGGCAAACAAAAAGATTGCGGTTTTCGCAGAAGGAGTGTTTTTATGATGGAATTTATTTTACAATGCCTCGATTATTTAAAAGCCAACCCTACGCTTACGTACGTTTTAATCGGTGTCGCGGGTTTGGCAGCCCTTTTACTTTTGATCGGCATCGGTCGTTCCATCAAGCGCGCAGGCGCGAAAAAACAGGCGAAACGCGAGGCGAAAAAAGCAGCCGCTTTGGAAGAACGCCGTATCGCCGAACAACAAAAAGCAGAAGAAAAGAAGAAACAAGCCGAAGAATCGGCGCGCGTGAGAGCGGAACTTTTAGCCAAACTCGAAGAGCAGGAAAAAGCCGCTGCGCGTGAGAAAGAAGAACAACTTCAAAAAGAACAAGCGGAAAAAGAAGAGGCTGAAGCACTTGCAAAAGCGGAAGCAGAGGCAAGAGCTGCGCAAGAGAGAGCCGAAGCGGAGGCGATAGCCAAAGCGGAAGCGGAAGAAGAGGCGGAACGCTTAGCCATCGAGCAAGCGATTGCCGAAAAGACGGCAATTGAACAAGCTGAGCTGACGAAAGAACAAGCCGAGGCGGAAGAAAAAGCCGCCGAGCAGGAAAAGGCGGAGGCGGAAGCCATCGCAAAAGCGGAAGCGGAAGAACAAGCTGAACTGAGCGCGATTGAAAAGGCGATTGCCGAAAAGACCGCCAAGGAAATAGCGCAAAAAGGCACTTCGCAAGCGAAAAAACAAACGGTAAGCGCTACCACTACCAAAGAAAAACCCGCAAAACCCGCGACCAAACCTGCGGCAAAACCGACGAGCAAAACGGTCAGCAAACCTGCCGGCGCAGGCACTACGCGTTCGATGAAACCCACGCAAAAGGCGGAAACGCCCGCAATCGATCCCAAGACCGGTAAAAAATACAGCGGTAAATGGTCGGTATTCCGCGTAGTGGTTGACGGCGAGGACGTGCAAGAAGATATGTACTTTTTTGAACTGCGCGCATCCAACGGGGAAAAACTTTTATCCAGCGAAGAATATACTTCGCACGCAGGCGCGCTGAAAGGCATTCAAACGCATAAGGCGAATATTGAAAAAGGCAATTTTAAAATTACGATTTCCAAGAAAGGCGATTATATTTTTAAACTGTTGAGCGGTAAAAACATGCTGCTTTGCATGGGAGAAAATTATCCTACGCTCGCACGTTGCGAGAGCGCGATTGCATCTACCAAACGGTTTGCAAAGTCGGCTGTCATCGATGAAACGCTGTACACGCGCACCATCAAAGTAGTACCCGATGACGACGGCGAAATTCCTCCCGTACCCGACGGACATAACGGCAAGTGGATTATCTCCGCAAACCAAGATTTGAACGGGCAAACGGTGTACTTCTTCGAACTGTTTGCAAACAACGGCGAAAAGCTGATTGCCAGCGAAGAATACACGACCTATATCGGCGCGGTAAACGGTATTCAAACGCATAAGACGAATATCGAAAAAGGCAACTTCCGTATCTCGCTTACCAAGCGCGGCGATTATATCTATAAGTTGTTAAACGGCAACGGGCAACTGCTTTCGCTCGGCGAACATTATAAGACCAAACGCCTGTGCCAAAACGCGGTCGAATCGGTTAGAAGATTTGCACTCAACTCCCCCGTTTTGACGGATATTTCCATCGTTAAGTAAACTCGTCTTAATCGTTAAACACTCCTTTGTAGATAACCTACAAAGGAGTATTTTTATACGTCGTTTTTACATTCATCGCATACATGGTAGCCGTGTTTTACATTTTTCCCGCTTAAAAGCGTTTATCTTGCGCCCCCCCCGCCACCGCCGAAACCGCCGCCGCCAAAGCCGCCGAAGCGACCGCCGCCACCGCCGCGACCGATGCGCGAGCCACCCGATTGCTGCGGGCGCGTCATCGCCGTAATCATTGCACGGCGCATACAACTGCGCATAATTAGATAATCGAAATACGTCACGTTCGTACCCACGTACCACGTAGGCGGCTCTAATAGGATATTTTTAAATTTATCCGTCCATTCGTCCGTAACGCCAAGCACTTGCGCGTAGGGCAGAACTTTATAATACAGCTCGGGATTTTCTTCGAGCATGATCTTGATTTTGTCTTCTTCGGTATATACGATGAAATCCTTAAAGCCCAAAATATGCCCCAGCTCGTCTTTGCATTGTTCCGTGCGACGAAGTTTGTTTTGCGACAAAAACGCACAAATAAACACGCAAACGGCAAGCACCGTCTTTTCGGAAATCAGCAATAAATGGCTTGCGAATAACGCGTTAAATAGCACGGTTGCGACAAGCGCAATCGCAATTTGCGCCACTCTCATACCCGTTTTTTTGCTCTTATTCCATTTATAACGGTAATTTTCCGCAACGTAGCCAAGCAACAAAATAACGAAAATGGGCAATGCGAAAAGAACGCCTGTAAAGTAGGTATAGTTTCCACCGACGTTGAAAAGCCCCCAAAGCATAGGCACAAGTATCCCTATCAGCAAACCGATAACGCCGCCGCTGATATACGTAACCACCGAGCGTTTTTCGTACGTTTTCTTGGCGGGGAGTTGCGTTTTCGCTGCATCTGCACTTGCGTAAAAATGATTTTGCAGTTGCGATACGCGCACGCTTACAAGCCCCTCGGCGTTCGTAGTCGCGCGAGAGAACAGTCCGCTAAACAAAGTACGCGCGTGCGTTTGCTCTTTATCAGGCAAATGCGAAACGTTTTGTATCAAAACGGGGTCGTCCTCGTCGGAAAAATCGATGCTCATATACCCTTTATCCGCGAAATAATACAGCATAGCGGTGATATCTTCTTGATCAACGTTGCCGTCCACGCGCTTACCCATTTGCATAGGATCCATTTCGTCAGGGGCTTTGATATTGACCGTAGTAACAATTTCCTGCTTTTTAGGTGTGAGCGCAACCACCGCCAACGCAAGCGCAATCGCGCCCAAGCCGATGAGTACAATCCACCACATATCGCGCGTAGCAAGCGAGAAAGGCGTATACGGCTTAAAAACACCGTCGTGGAGTGCAAATTTCAGCGTAATGCCTTCGGTGGCGTATTCGTCAAAATAAGAACTGTATTTTCGCTCCAACTTGTCGCATTGGAGCGTCAGCGAGCTGTCCGTTTGATCCGTGACATTTACGTTGGCGTAATTGCCGTGCGTACCGTACTCGCCTGAATACACCGTATATGCCTGCAACGAGTTTTGGGGAAAATCGACGTTGATTTCTACGTTATAAATCGGCACCGTCCAGCCGTAGCCCATCAAATCGATAATCAGTCCGTTGTCCCCCATTTCGCCCATATGTTCCATCGTGTACGAAATATCGTAAACCCAAATATTTCCCTGCTCGGCACCGCCCACGCAGTTGACGTCGATAAAGTCGCTTAAATCGGGGTTATCGGCAACGTAATAAAAAAAATCGGGGTTGTTTTCGCAACTCGCTTGGATATCAAAATACCGCGCTTGTTCCTTGGGAAGTGAACGGTAAAACGTCGTTAAACCGCTTTGTAAAAACTCGACCTTGATGCGTTCTTTTACAACCACCGTGCGGTCGGTATTAACTATATATTGCGCGGTAAATTGATGAATTTTGATATAATCGGACGAATACGCACTCACTTTCGTCGCATACCTGCCCTGCCCGTTTGATAAAAACGGCGGGAAGAGTAGCGTAAAAATAAGTAAAAGCAGCAGGGCGGCTTTTAACCAAAGCCGCCGCAATTTTGTTGCAATCATTTTCATAAACCTTTAAAAAGAAACCTTAACGTTTTGTCTTTCTTGATCGCTGTCCAACTCGAAATACGGACGTTTTTTATACTCCTCGCCCATACGGCTGCCTACGATATTTGCAGGGAAAAGTTCCAGCTTGGTATTAAACGATTTCACTACGCCGTTATAGTATCTGCGCGAGCCTTCCAGTTCGCCTTCGATGGATTTGAGTTGATTTTGCAAATCCAAAAAGTTGGCGTTGGCTTTCAGTTCGGGATAGCTTTCAGCCACCGCGGTAAAGAGCGTACGAAGAGAATTCGTCAAGCCGTTTTCCGCTTGCACTTTGTCTTGAGGCGTTTTCGCACTCATCGCAACAGAACGAGCCGCTACCACTTGGTTGAGCGTTTCGTTTTCGTGTTTTGCAAAGCCTTTTACCGTTTCCACGAGGTTGGGGATCAAATCGTATCTCTTTTTTAAAAATACGTCGATGGTCGCCCATGCTTCTTCTACCTTATTTTTCAAACGCACGAAGTCGTTGCGGGTAGAAATCCACCAAGCCACAACGATAATCGCGAGCAAAACGACTACCCCGCCGATGACGATGCCTGCAATCGCGCCGCCGCTTAACAATAATTGATTGAGCATAACTATTTTCTCCTTTTACACGGGAAGAGGTGCTTTCCGTGTTTATTCATAGTTATATTATATAACAAAAAGACCGCGTTGTCAATAGTTGCAGAAAAAATATAGGCGAAACCGTCTGCGTTTCGCCTATATGCGTTATTGAATTTTTAACTTACCAAACGGCAATTTCACCGTTTTCGTCATAATGCCAATAATTTCCGCCGTCCGTCGGTACGTCCGCTTGGTTTTCAACGTAATAATACCGCGTTGCGCTGGTTAGCTTGTCGTTGGAAGAATCAATCGAAACACCACTCCATTTGCTTGCCGTACCTTGATAATATACGCTCGTTAAGCCGCTACACTTATTGAACGCATAGCTACCAATCGTTTCTACACCATTGCCAATCACCACGCTTGTTAAGTTATAGCAACCAAAGAACGCATAAAAGCCGATTGTTTCCACCCTATCGCCTATAACTACGCTCGACAGGTTATCGCAATACTCGAACGCATCATAGCCGATACTTGTCACACTATCGGGGATTTCTATGCTCGTTAAGCCATCGCAATTAAAGAACACACCATCGCCGATGCTTACCACACTGTCAGGGATTTCTATACTTGTTAAGTTGTAGCAATTAAAGAACGCATAAGAGCCGATATTCGTCACACCGTCAGCTAGCGATACAGTTTTCAACTTCTCACAACCATCAAAAATAGAGTTAGCCATTTTCTTTACGCCACTTCCAATTGTTGCATTTGTTAAATTTTTACAACCATAAAATGCAGAAGCTCCTATTGAAGTGACACTATCAGGAATAACTATCTCCGTCAATTTATTGCACTTATAAAACGCGCACGCATCAATCATCTCCACGCCTTCATTAATTATAACACTTTCTAAATTTTTACATTCTTTAAATGCATCGCATCCGATAGTTTTTATACTGCTTGGTATAAAAACTGAAACAATGGATTGATTGTCATAAAAAGCACTATTACGAATACTCGTGACAGGTAAACCGTCATAAGTATTGCCTATATAGATATCCTTCGAAGTACCCTGATACCCAATAACTTCAGCCGAGTTCGAATCTTTTGATATGGTATAAATCACACCTTTTGTTTCGCTTATCGTCTGTTTACATACGGAACATTCGCCCGAAGATAAAACATTATGTCGCTCTTTGTCTTTAGTTGCATGACAAATACTGCACTCGTACCAGTGCTGACCGTCATCAAAGACATAGTTTTCCGACCATACATGATCAATATATTCACCTTTTTTTAATTCAATTTGGCTACAAGACGAGCATACACGATAAAACAATCTTTGCTCGCAAGGAACACTGTCGGTTATATATATCCACTCGCCAAAGGTATGTACGTGCTGTTGGGGAACGATAATTGTTTGCGTTGTTCCGTTGGTATAATAGACGATTAAGTTGCCGTTTTCGTCCATTTCAATTTTTTCAATGCCGTTGCCCGTTTCTCCTTGCGCGCCTGCGTCGCCTTTGTCACCCTTTTCGCCTTGCGCCCCAGCTTCACCCTTTAACCATTCTAAAAAGTCGGCTTGCGTGCCCGTATAACCGTTATCAAGCCAAATTTGATAAGCAGATTTACCCGTTTCGCCTTCGTCGCCTTTGTCGCCCTTTTCGCCTTGCGGACCTTGTGCGCCAGTTTCGCCTTTTTCACCTTGGGGACCTTGTGCGCCAGTGTCACCTTTGTCGCCTTTGTCCCCTTGGGGCCCTTGTGCACCCGTGTCACCTTTTTCACCTTGCGGGCCTTGTGCGCCGGTGTCACCTTTATCCCCTTTGTCACCTTGTGCTCCGGTGTCGCCTTTTTCACCTACTTCGCCTTTTAACCATTCTAAAAAGTCGGCTTGTGTGCCCGTGTGACCGTTATCAAGCCAAATTTGATAAGCGGATTTACCCGTTTCACCTTCGTCGCCTTTGTCACCCTTTTCACCTTTGATGGTGGCAAGCCACTCTTCGTAGGAAAGGGGCGTTTGACCTTGTGCCTGCGCATATACCATGTATTGTGCATACACCTGCTCGATTTCCGTAGGATTGTCACTTTGTTGCTGCGTATTACAACTCGCCAAACCAACTGCCGTGCTTACACCCATCGCAAGGGTTAAAAGTGCTGTTAAGAGTTTTTTGCCTTTCATTTTTGCCTCCTAAAAATTTTTTGCAATAAAAAAGTGCCGTTTCGCAAAACGAAACGACACCCGATAAAAGTGTTTTTCCGCTTTGCTGCGACACAAAACATATAATTATCCTGTAAAAAAGATTTTTATAGCGCGAAAAGGTACACTCCTACCCAGAAGTATACTTTTTTACAAGATAAAGTTTTATGTCGCAACTCTATTTTAACACATTTATCCAAGCATTGCAACCGTTTGGCGCAAAAAAAACGGGCTTGCGTAAGCAAGTCCGTCTTTTTTAAGGTGATTATTCGGCGCGTCTTCTGTCTTTCAACCACAACACGCCGTTCGTGATCATGGGCGACAAAATAAGCCAAAGCGCTGCGAGTGCGATGATCGTATACGTGATGATTGCACCAGCCGTTCTTGCGCCTGCGAATACCATCGATACAAGATTAAAATCGAAAAATCCGACCAAACCCCAGTTCAATGCGCCTAAAATGACCAAGATATAAGCAATAATGTTTGCAATACGCATAATCGTTCCCTCCTGATAGCAGTATGTCCGCTTTTGGGGCGATTATACGCCGTAAAAATTATTTCGCTTGCATCGCGTCGAGCAAATCGGCAAGCACTTGCTTATTTTCAATTTCGTTATGAATTTCGTGGCGAAGCCCTGCGTATAATTTGCCACTCACGTTTTGATAACCCACTTTTTTCATAAAATCGACGGCTTTGTCAAAATTCTTTTCTCCGCCAAGTACGGTATCCTCGCTACCCGATACGAAATGAATGGGCAAAGACGGGTTTTGCGTCTTATACAGCTTGGGCTCGTAGGTGTTTTTCATCAAACGGAATAAGTTTTCGTAGCCGTTGCAGGTAAAGCGTTTATTCCCCTTGGGGTTGGCGTGAAACGCGTCGATATTTTCGCGGTTTTTACTCAGCCACGCGCCTTTGCCTTCGCCGGGGAATTGATGATTGCCTCTGCCCGTCGAAAGGTAAGAAAGTGTTTTACAACGGTGTCTTTTTCCGCGCAACAGCGCGATGGTTTTGGTTAAACCGATGGCAATACCCACCATCGGATTTTTTGCGGGCGAACCGCAAATAATCGCTTTATCCACGAGCGTATCGTATTCTTGCAAATAGCACCGTGCCACCATCGAGCCCATACTATGCCCAAACAGCGTAATGGGCAAATCGGGATACCGCTCTTTTATCCACCCCGTCACTTGCGCTGCGTCTTGCACGATCGCTTGCGCTTTGGTATCGTAAAAATACCCCAAATCGCTCTCTTGACGCACGCTATCGCCATGCCCGCGTTGGTCGTGGCATACTACGACGAAACCGTGCGAGGCGAAAAATTCCATAAATTCTTGATAACGTTCTTTATACTCGCACATACCGTGCAAAATTTGTATAACGCCCTTCGCGCCGTCGTCGGGTGCAACGAGTAAGCCGTGTAACGTCAATCCGTCGGCATTCGATATAAGCGTAAACGTTTCCGTATGCATAGTTTTCTCCTTATCTTTGCGTAAATTACTCGGTGCGGAGTGCGATAACGGGGTCTTTATTCGCCGCCGCCTTCGCGGGAATTAAACCGCTAATCAGCGTGAGTACGACGCTGACCGCAACCATAATCAGCGCCGCGTTAAACGGTAAGTTTGCAAGCGTTGCAATGCCCGTAAGCGACGCCAGTAGCGCGTTTACACCGTAGGAGATAAGATAGGTGACCACTACGCCGAACATACCGCTGGAAAGACCGATGATGAACGTTTCCGCGTTGAAGAGGTTGCGAATGTCTTTTTTGCGCGCGCCAAGCGATCGGAGTACGCCGATTTCTTTGGTACGTTCCACCACCGACACGTACGTAATAATACCGATCATGACGGACGAAACGACCAGCGAAATTGCTGTAAAGGCAACGAGCACGTACGTAATGGCGTCTAAAATGGTTTCTACCATACTCATCATCGTGCCCACCGTGTCGGTATAACGCACTTGATCCTCTTTTTCGTGGTTATCGTTCCACGCGTCTAAATGGCTTAAAATACCCTCTTTTTTATCAAACGTATCCGTGTAAATTTTGATTTCGTTCGCGCTTGCTTTACCGCCCAGCGAACGAAGCGCGCTGTCGCCGTACAGCACGAAACCGCCCATTCCGTTGTCAATATACGCCGATTCCAGCGGCTTTGCCACTACTTTGAAATAGTCTGCGTTGGCAGCCAAATAATCGGCTAACTCTTTTGCTTTTACCATCCATTCCGGCGAATATTGCGTAAGCGCGGACAATTCTTCGTTGAGCGTATTTGCATGTTTTAACACGCTCACTTGATTATCTGCTTGTTCTATCGCCGCTTGTACGATTTTAGATTGCGCGTTTTTCGCTTGATATTCGTTGTATAATTGCTCGGTCATATAAAGTCCGCTGCTCAAACAACCGTAGTTCAAGTCGTCTTTCAATCGTAAAACGCCTGTGGTTTCTACCACCACGCCATCGTCGGGGCTTTGAGAAATCAACTCGTCCCTGCTACCCGTGTACGAGAATAAAAACTCACTTTGCTCGCCTTCGGGAACGGGCGTATACACCGCGTCGTTGTAATAGAGCATAAATTGTTTACCGATGATTCGATCGAAAGGAATCTTCTTTTCAAATTCCTTGCTGTCTTCATCCACTTCGCTATCGTCTGCGGGGAAGAGGGACATAAATTCGTCTTCCGTGATGATGCCCAGCTGTGCGAGCGTTAAGTCGGTTACGTCGTTATTCGAGCCGACAACAAACACCGCCTCGTTTGCCGCTTGCGGGAAACGACTTCCCTCGCCGATGATTTCGTATTGCGATAAAACGTAATCGCCGAAGCCGTCCGCATTCGCGTCCGCCGTACCCGGCATTTTGCCGTAGATCGCGCCTAAATATTCGACAAGCGGCGCGAGTTTAGCGTATTTTTCTTCTTGTTGAGAGAGCTTCGTCACGTAGTTCTCTTTCAGCGTGGACAACGAAAGTGCGTCTTCGTTTGCAGACGCTTGCGTGAATAACGTATGGGATAACGTCATACCGTTTTCGTACGCGATGGCGGTGTATAATTCTTCGTCCATGCTTTCAAGGTACGTGATATATTCATTCGAAAGGTTGTTCGTTACCGTCATGCCTTGCGCAATGTTCGTCAAAAACGAGTTTACGTACACGTGATCGCCGATTTTGTCTAAATCGGGCATATCGGAAAGTTCGGTCATACCGGAAATAATCGCCGACATATCCAACGTCGTTTCCGTGATTTCCAAGGGATAGGACGAGAGCATATCTTCTTGCGTTTTTAAGATATAGCCGTTAAACCCGTTGGAGAGTGCAAGTACCAAACAAACGCTGATAACGCCGATACTGCCTGCAATCGAAGTAACCGTCGTTCTGCCCTTTTTGCTCGCCAAATTACGCGCGGACAAGCCAAGCGACGTTAAAAGCGACATGGAAGTTCTATTTTTGCCTTTGGAGTTGGCTTTTTTCGATTTTTTGCCCTTTTCCACGCTTGTTTCTTGCTTTTTACGCACGTTCAAGCGGAATTTTTCCCCGCAAACGGGACAATCGAAGCTGCCGGGATTATTCACGTCCACCGCGTACAAATGCAAGAGTTGTTTGCACTTGGGACAAGCGATTTCCACGTCTTGACAAGTAGGTGCAAGCGTTTGCAATTTGCTTTCCTCTTCGCCGTTATACGGATTGCTGTCGGAAATTACCAGCCCGTCTTGCAAGCGCACGATACGCGTGGAGTACTGTTCGGCGATTTCGGGGTTATGCGTAACCATAATAACCAGTCGTTCGCCCGCGATTTCGCGGATGAGTTGCATAATTTGGACACTCGTCGTACTATCCAACGCGCCCGTCGGTTCGTCGGCGAGTAAAATTTCGGGATTATTCACGAGTGCGCGAGCAATCGCCACGCGTTGCATTTGTCCGCCGGAAAGTTGGTTGGGGCGTTTTTTAAGTTCGCTGCGCAAGCCCACTCTTGCAAGTGCGTCTTTTGCCCTGCGTCTACGTTCGGCTTTGGAAATACCCGCAATCGTCAATGCAAGTTCGACGTTGGCAAGCACCGTTTGGTGAGGAATGAGGTTGTACGATTGAAACACGAACCCGATACGGTGATTTCTATATACGTCCCAGTCGCGGTCTTTGTAATTTTTCGTGGATACGCCGTTGATAACAAGATCCCCCGACGTATATTGATCCAAACCGCCTACGATATTCAAAAGTGTGGTCTTACCGCAACCGCTCGCGCCGAGTATGGAAACGAACTCGTTTTTTCTAAAACGTAAGTTGACACCGCGCAAAGCGTGAACGACGCTGCCTGCGGTGCGATAATCTTTTTTGATGTTTTTAAGTTGCAACATAATGTATTCTCCTACTAGTACAATTACCGTTTATTTTTTTGTTCTACCTTTTTTTCCGCCAATGCAATCAACGCATTTAAAGCGTTATACAGTTCGTTGAAACGCTCTTCTCCAAACTCTTCTACGAGGGACTCTACAAAATCCAAACACGCGTCTATGTCCGGTTTGTAAATTTCCATAATACCCTCCGTGAGTTCGATATACGCGATTTTTTGGTCCACTTCGTCGGGGACGCGCTTGACGACGTTTCTTTCTTCTAAATTGTTCACGATTTGCGAAATTGCCGACCGCGTAACCCCCAGCCGTTTGGCAAGCTGCGTGGAAATATACCGTTCGCCCAATGCTTTCGCACTCGCAATCTCCGATATTAGACGAAATTCCGTTTTGTTTAGGCAGGTTTTATTAGGAATTACGAACATATCGGCACGTTTTTTAAGCATAGTAAACAATTTTGTCAAATACTCTTCTCGTCTTTCTTTTTTTATAATAATGCCTTCTTCTTTCATTTGTATATGCTCCTAAACTATTTCTTATTCATTATATATACGCGCGAGAAAATTGTCAAGTATTTAATCAAAATTTGTAAAGTATTTCACAAAAAAAACAATTAATTTTGTCGTTTATTTACTTTTTTATCACAATAACTTGTCAAACGGCAAAAAAAATGCTACAATAAGTATGTCCAAACGGGCGAACGATAAAACGATATCAATGACAGTCGGGTGAAAATTATGCATCAAGAAAAAACACAACGTTTTATTTCCTTTTTGAGCGGCGCGCTGACCGCTTATCACGCAAAAGAGCGTTTGAAAGCAATTTTGCTGGAAAACGGCTTTGAAAAACTGATAGAAACGGAAGATTTTGCCTTGAAAGAAGGCGGTAAATACTTCGTGGAACGCGGCGCGGCGTTAATTGCGTTTACCGTGGGAAGTTTGGACCACTTCTCGTATAAAATCGCGGCGTCGCACTTGGATTCGCCTTGTTTAAAACTCAAAGCAAATCCTTTACAAGTAAAAGAAAACGCTGTTACTTTAAACGTGGAA
>JAZSMB010000197.1:0-3116 GCA_045535685.1 Candidatus Scatosoma sp. | reverse complement strand
GGTATTCAAGCTGCGGATAAACCTAACGACAGCCCTGCAACGCATTATTTGGACGCGCTTGGCGGTGGGCACTTTAAAAACAAGCCCGAACTTTTGTATAAGCTTGTAAACGAAGCGCCCGAAGCAATTTTGTGGTTGAATAATTTGGGCGTTATGTTCGATAAAGAAGCGGACGGCACGATGGTGACCACGCACGGCGGTGGTACGTCTAGAAAACGTATGCACGCTTGCCGCGACTATTCCGGTTCGGAAATTATGAGAACGCTTCGTGACGAAGTATTCAACCGCGGCATTACCGTAGTTGATTTTACGTCTGCGATTGAACTTATCAAAGATACCGACGGCAAAGTTGCAGGTGCGGTGCTTATGAATATGGAAACGCAAGAAATTTTGATTGCTCGCGCAAAAACGGTGGTTATCGCAACGGGCGGTGCAGGTAGATTGCATTATCAAGGTTTCCCTACGTCTAATCACTACGGCGCAACGGCGGACGGTTTGGTGCTTGGCTATCGTGCAGGCGCAAAACTTTTGTATCCCGAAACGTTGCAATATCACCCTACGGGCGCGGCAGAGCCTACGCAAATTTACGGTGCACTCGTAACGGAAAAAGTACGTTCGCTGGGCGCGCAACTCGTTAATAAAGACGGCGAACCGTTCGTGTATTCGTTGGAAACGCGCGACGTGACGGCGTCGTCGATTATTCGCGAATGTCAAGCGAATAAAAAGGGTATCAAAACGACGGACGGCGAAGGCGTTTGGTTGGATACGCCGCTTATCGATATTTTGCACGGCGAAGGCACGATCGAAAAGCGTATCCCCGCAATGCTCCGTATGTTCGGTAAATACGGCATTGACTTGCATAAGGAACCGATTTTGGTATATCCCACGCTCCTTTATCATAACGGCGGTTTGGATATCGGCGCAAACGGTATGACGTGCGTAGAAAACTTGTACGTTGCAGGCGAAGCGGTAGGCGGTATTCACGGTACGAACCGCTTGATGGGCAACTCGCTACTCGATATCATCGTATTTGGTAGAAATGCAGGACAACAGGCAGGCGAAAAGTGCAAGAGTGTTGAGCTGAAAGAGTTGACTCTTGCGCACGTGGACGCGTTTGAAAAAGAGTTGGAGGAAGCAGGTATTGTTTCCAATGTTCAATCGCCGAAATTGTTGCCAGATTATAGAAGAAAGGCAAACTAAACAATCGGGGAGTATGATGAAATAGAAAGTGAAAGCGTACCACGCTCGGTGCGTTTTCCTTTACGTAATAAGGAGATAGAAAAGTGGAAAATTCCAATAAAAAAAGCCGCAAATGGCTTTGGATTATGATTGCGGCTGTCGCAGTTGTTGCACTTATTGCGTGGTGTGTGATTTGTGCTGTAAACAATCCGAAATCGGAAACGGTTTTGGGGCAAACGGTCGTTTTAAAAGACGGCGCGGAAAATATTTTAAATTTCAACGGCACGTTTGCGTTATTTACTATTGCGTTCGTCGTAATCGGCGTTGGATACTTGTTGGGTGGCGTCAATATTAAGGGTGTGACGTTAGGTACGGCGGGTGTATTTTTAGTTGCAATTTTAGTCGGCTATCTTTGCACGTTGATTCCTGAAAATGCAGGTGTTTTTGCGGGATTCCGCTTAACGGAAGGTGCGTCGGTAGTAAATTATCTGAAAGGACCTATTCAAAACATCGGTCTCGTATTGTTCGTTGGTAGCGTTGGATTTATCGCTGGACCAAATTTTTTCAAAAATCTTGCAAAGAATTTCAAAACGTATATCGTCTTGGGTGTAGTAATTATTTTAACGGGAACACTCGTTGCAATTTTATGTACGCTTCTTACCGATTACGGTCCTGAATACTGGGCGGGGGTGCTTTCGGGTGCGTTAACGTCAACGCCTGGTTTTTCTGCGGCAAAAGACGCAGCAAACGCAAGCTTCGAATCGCTCATTACGCTTGGTCATGCGATTGCATATCCTATGGGCGTTGTCGGGGTTGTATTATTCGTACAATTACTGCCTAAATTCGTAAAAGCCGATATGGATATGGAAAGGGAATTTTTGAAAATCGAAGGCGCGGAAGCTTCCAGAGATTATTCAAAATATTTAAAAGTAGAAGATTTTGGCTTTATGCCGTTTGCGCTTGCGGTGATTGCCGGGTTGCTTTTAGGTTCGATAACCATTCCTTTAACTGGACAAGGATACAACGGTCCATGTTTTTCGCTTGGCACAACGGGCGGCGTGTTGATTATGTGTTTGGTTTTTGGACATTTTGGACATTTTGGAAAATTATCTTTGGAAGTAAAAGAAGGCACCTTAAAAGTTCTTCGTGAATTCGGTTTGGCGTTATTCTTATTGGGCGCAGGCGTTCACGGCGGTGTGTCGTTGGTGGAGCAAATTTCCGCAAACGGGGGCGTAGGTATCGTTATTTGGGGATTCGTTGGCGGATTGTTCATGACGCTTATCCCTATGGTAGTAGGTTATTTCCTTGGAAAATACGTGTTAAAGTTGCCGTTGCTGAACAACTTGGGGTCGATTACTGGCGGTATGACGTCCACACCCGCTTTGGGTACGTTAATTTCTACTGCAAAAACGGACGACGTAGCGTCGGCGTACGCGTCTACGTATCCGATTGCGCTAATTTTAATTGTACTTGCCTCACAACTAATGATTACTTTGATGTAAAGAGAACGCTCCGCCGTGTATTTTATGTGCGCGGCGGAGAAAATTTAAAAAATAATGAAAATGTCAAGAGAAAATGCGAAAAAAGAGTTGCTTTTTTTTGTTCGATAGTATATAATATAAAAGCTATTTGCAGAGATGGCGGAGCGGTTGAACGCGCACGATTCGAAATCGTGTGATGCAGGAATGTATCCGAGGGTTCAAATCCCTCTCTCTGCGCCACAAAAAACGGATAGGACGTTTCCTATCCGTTTTTTGTTATTTACCGAATTTTGAGAGGGATTTGAGGGTGGGAGCCGCGAACGAGAGTGAGCGTTTTGCCACACGCAGAAGATTTATAAAATAATATAATGGCAAAACAAACGATTGATAATCGTTTGGCGGGGCGCGCCGCTAAAGGCGAAAATCCCTCTCTCTGCGCCACAAAAAACGGATAGG
>JAZSMB010000151.1:0-3992 GCA_045535685.1 Candidatus Scatosoma sp. | reverse complement strand
AAGAAGACGGAAGACGATATGTTGAAGGTTAGAAACCTCGGCAGAAAGTCCTTGGAAGAAGTCATTCAAAAGCTCGAATCTTACGGCCTCGCATTAAAACAACAGGAGGATTAAATTTATGCCCGGTAAATTGGGAAGACCTTCCAAAGAAAGAAACGCACTCTTGAGAGGTTTAGCGTCGCAACTTCTTTGGTATGGTAAAATCGAAACGACCGCTGCAAAGGCGAAACAACTTAGACCTTACGTAGAAAAGCTCATCACCAAAGCGGTTAATACGTTTGACGATAATATCGAATTTGAAGTAACCAAAAAAGACAGCAAAGGTAAAGAAATCACCGTAACCAACGTTAAAGACGGTGCAAAGAAACTTGCGGCACGTCGCGCTATCATGGCGAAAACCTACGATTTGCAAGAAATCAAAGGTTTCCACGAAAAGAAGAGCGATTACAAAGCAAGAACGGCAGATATTCAACATCCCTTGATGGACAAACTTTTCAACGAAATCGCGCCTAAATACGCGGCTCGTAAAGAAGAGCTTGGTCAAGGCGGCGGCTATACGAGAATTTACCTTCTCGGCGAACGTCGCGGCGACGCTGCTGAAACCGCTATCATCGAATTGGTGTAATCGGTTAAAAACACAAAATGAACCACCCATGTACGAGATCATGGGTGGTTTTGTTTATTTACGCCTTCCGTTCTTGAGGGAAATTTTAGCGATTTTAACCGTTCTATTCAAAATCTTACAAAGAAAAAAGCGTTTGCCTTATGCAAACGCTTTTTTGCTAAATTTCGATTAAAGTACGCGAATGATACCGAATGCCAACGAACCGGGACCGGTGTGGCAGGCGATACTTAAAGACATTTCGTCGCAGGATAAGAAGGGGATATTCGGGAAAAGTTTTTTCAATTCTTCTTCCCAGGCAAGCGCCGCTTCACGGTTTTCGTTATACGCAACGACAAGGCGAACTTCACCCTTTTCTACCGCTTCTTTGTAGGCGCCTGTAAGGTCTGCTTTTACGGCTGCGATGACCGCGTCTTTTGCTTTTTGCAACGTTCTGGGTACTGCAAATTTATCCAACTTACCGTCTACCAAACGCAACACGGGACGTAATTTCAAAAGCGAACCGATTGCCGCTGCAGCGGGGGTAATGCGACCGCCACGTTTGAGATATTCCATTGTTTCCAAAGCAACAAAGAGCGAATATTCTTTTGCGTGTTTTTCCAACTCACTACGGATTTCTTCCGCCGACAAGCCCTTGTCGCGCAATTTCGCTGCGTCGTATGCGCTTGATTTCAAGCAAACGGACATACGCAAATTATCTACTACGAATACTTTTCCATCAAATTCTTCATCTTTCGCAAGTGAAACCGCCGTCGAGTATGCATTACTCAAATTTGAAGAAGTAGGGATGTGTACGATTTGGTCATAATTTTTCAAGATGTTACGCCAAAACTCGGAAACTTCGCCCACGCTGGGTTGGGAAGTAGTTATATTTGCTTTTGCTTTCAATTTTTCATAGAAATCTTCGCGCGACAAGTCAACGCTTTCAAGTAATACGTTATTGTCGATAATAAAGGGCATCGGCAAAACGAAGATGCTTTGTTCGTCGCCTTCGCCAGGCATCATACCGCTATTCGTGTCGGTAGTAATTGCAATTTTCATTTGATTCATAAGTCCTCCTCAAAGGAATGCGAACGCTTTTTGAATGACTGTTCGCGCCCTTGATATCTTGATAAGGGCATACACTCTTATGCTACTATAATAACAAATTTTTCGACAAATGTCAATAGCTATCCGTAAAAATCGCTCAATTTTTTTACGAAAACATTATAAACAAGGGTTGATATGGATAAATTATGCAAAAAGCGTAGAAAAAATGCCACCCGCATAGAATTGTCTGCTTTTGGCGGGTTGTTCGTTTTACAAACGCTTGCTTTTATGCTATAATAATGAAGGAATGTTCGTGTGCGCATGCGCACAATGCTGATAAAGCGTTTGATAAGGAAGAAACTTTTATGAAATCGTTGAAAGAATTATACCGCATTGGGAAAGGGCCTTCGTCCTCGCATACGATTGGACCGGAACGCGCTTGTAAACTCTTTTTGTCTGAAAATGCACAGGCGGACGCGTTTGCCGTCACGCTGTACGGCTCACTCGCTAAGACGGGAGTGGGGCACGGTACGGACGAGGTTATTCGTAGCGTTTTAAAGCCTGTGACTATTATTTACGACGAGAAAACGCACGTGCCGCATCCAAACACAATGCAACTGATAGCATATCAAAATGGCGCAAAAATCGCCCAAATGCGCGTGTACAGCGTGGGCGGCGGCGCAATTCACGTCGAGGGCAGAGCGGAGAGTGAGGGACGGGAAGTGTATGCGCTCAATCGCTTGGCGGAAATTCGCAGCTATTGCGAAGAACGAGGGTTGCGCTTGTACGATTACGTATTTGCGTGCGAAGGAGAAGAAATTCGCGCGTATTTGTCCGAAGTGTGGGCTACGATGAAGGCGGCGATTGATCGAGGAGTTTCGAGGTCGGGAATTTTGCCGGGCGGGTTGGAAGTTGCTCGGCGCGCGCAGGTGCTGTATCGTGGAACTGCGCCCGATGAGAGTGCGGAAACGCGGGAAAACCGCTTGGTTTGCGCATATGCTTTTGCTGTGAGCGAAGAAAACGCGGCTGGCGGGACGATTGTCACTGCGCCCACGTGTGGGGCGTGCGGCGTTGTGCCTGCGGTTTTACGCTATGCACAGCAGCGACAAGGCTACTCGGACGAAGAGATCATCAATGCGCTTGCAACGGCGGGATTGATCGGGAACTTAATTAAAACGAACGCGTCCATTTCGGGAGCGGAATGCGGTTGCCAGGCGGAGATTGGTAGTGCGTGCTGCATGGCTACGGCTGCTTTGAGTGAGCTTAGAGGGTTATCGCTTGGGCAAATCGAATACGCCGCAGAAGTGGCGATGGAGCATCATTTGGGGCTGACTTGCGACCCGATTTGCGGACTTGTGCAAATTCCTTGCATCGAACGAAATGCGGTAGCGGCTATGCGCGCAATCAACGCCTCGTCGCTTGCATATTTCTTATCGGATAGTAGAAAGATTTCGTTCGATTTGGTGGTGCAAACGATGTACGAAACGGGGAAAGATTTGCATAAATCGTATCGCGAAACGGCGGAAGGCGGGCTGGCGAAGTTATACAAAAAATAAGAAATGGCGGGGGCAGGTATGCGATGAACGAAAAAAACGGCGTGGTGTACTTGCCTTTTTCATGCATAAAAAAACATTCGAAAAAAAGTTAAAAATTTTTTTTAAAATTAAGGGAAAAACGATTGACAAATATCGTGAAATAGATTATTATATATAGGCACTATTTGAGAGCGATATTGATGGCCCAATAGCTCAGTTGGTTAGAGCGCCAGCCTGTCACGCTGGAGGTCGACGGTTCGAGCCCGTTTTGGGTCGCCAAATATGCCTTGATAGCTCAGTTGGTAGAGCAACAGACTGAAAATCTGTCTGTCGATGGTTCGATTCCACCTCAAGGCACCACACGCCGGTGTAGCTCAATTGGCAGAGCAGCTGATTTGTAATCAGCAGGTTGTGGGTTCGAGTCCAATCACCGGCTCCACACCAACCATAAGCTACACTTAACATAAGGGCAGATTCCAGAGCGGCCAAATGGATCAGACTGTAAATCTGACGTCTTCGACTTCGGTGGTTCGAATCCACCTCTGCCCACCAAAATGAAACACCTATTGAAATTTGAACCGGGCGGGTTTGGAGATCAATAGGTGCTTTCATTTTTTAAGCCTTATAATTCAAGACTTTTAGTGAATGAATATTCAGTTTTTTATTTGGACACCTAAAATCGAAAAAGGTCAAAATAGAAATCAAAAATGAAAAATTTTTCACTTTTGAACACGGATGTCTAATCTTTTTTATCCGTTAATTCCTTTTGTTTCCTGTAAAATTCGATTTCTTTCTGATAAGGAAAC
>JAZSMB010000137.1:0-2019 GCA_045535685.1 Candidatus Scatosoma sp. | reverse complement strand
TCTTTTAGCGAGAAAAAATTTCTTAATAGCTTTTCCGCTATTTCGTTTAGTACTCCCATTATATCATACCTCCTTAAATAAAGCAAACAAACGAACCCGCTCGGATTCGTTTGTTTTGCCACAGTATAACATAGATTTTTTGTTTGTCAATAGAGTACTGACAACTTTTTTTATTATTTTAACATATTTTTTTTATAAAAGACAATAAAACCTAAAAAAATTTGATTTAGGTTTAATTTGATGGAAGTGGTGCGTAATCTGCCGTAAAACGGCAGGGCAGCATTCGCAACCAACAAAACGGAAGAAATAACCTTTACAACTTTGCTCGTCTTGGCTGCGCCAAATCGCTAAAGCTGAGCGCGCGAACCGACGGTAATTCGCCGTTCGAGCGTTAACGCACTTCCACCATACGAAAAAAGACGCCCAAAGGCGTCGTTTCGTTTGGTGGAAGTGGTCGGAATTTGGCTATCGCCAAAGTGTCGTCGGCGACGGATAAAGCGAAAAAACGAACAAAATCAACCTCGCCTCACTCGCGCGAACCGACGGTAATTCGCCGTTCGAGCGTTAACGCACTTCCAACCACACGAAAAAAGACGCCCCGAAAGGCGTCTTTTTCGTTTGGTGGAAGTGGTCGGAATCGAACCGACGTCTTACTCGGCTGCCAAAAAACTTTCTACATACTTAGTTTATCTATTATTTCTTAATAGCGCGGGGCGGGTAAACACGCTTCACACTACGCAGAACGCTAAATACTCTTTTTCCAACACGTCCCGATTGTAAAAAGAGTGTTCCGTCTTGATGACGCCGCGACCCTAACCGACGGATAAATTAGGCGCGACGATTCGTTAAAAAACGAAGTTACGCTGCAAAAGCGTAGTTTGCATTTCTATCTGCATTTAAATTTAGGTGGAATGTTTTATCGCAGTCACTCCGTCTGCGGTATGCTTATCCTTTCGCTCACCGGCAATCGAAACCAGTGCACCCCCAGATACTTTTGTGATATTATTATACACGTATTTTCTAAAAAAGTAAACGCTTTTTCAATAATTACCAAAAATTTCTTCTCAAACGCAAATTTGTTAAAAATTTATCGATTGAACGATTGAAATTATGGAAAAGTGAAAGTATAGTAGTTGACTTTCGTGTGAATTTTGTATATAATGACAAAGAAAAAATGAGAAACATCTCAAAAAAGGAGAAAAAAAAGTATATGGCAAACGTATGCGTAATTACGGGCGGCGGCAGCGGTATGGGTTTAGAAGCTGCAAAGTTTATGCCCAAAGACAAAATTATCGTCATCTGCGGCAGAACGGTTAAAAAACTCGAAAATGCTGTGGAAGAATTGAAGGCACTCGGTTATACGGCGTATGCGAAAGCATGCGACACGTCTTCGAGAGAAAGCGTAAAAGAGTTGGTCGAATTTGCAACTTCGCTTGGGGAAGTGAAAAACGTAATCAACTCGGCAGGGGTATCGCCTGCAATGAAAGGCACGCCCGAAAGCATTTTGCGTATCAACGCGCTCGGCACGGTGTATATGAACCAAGAATTTTCCAAAGTAATGAACCCCGGCAGCGTTATCGTGGACGTTTCGTCCAACTCGGCGTACATTTTACCTTCGTTCATCATTCCTAAAAAGGCGTACGCGCTTGCGGAAACCAACGAAGAATTGTTCTTGAAAAAGCTCATCAAGCGCAGCGGTTTGGCGAAAGGCGAATATCAACAAAAAGGTTTTGCGTATTCGCTTTCTAAAAATTTCGTCGTTTGGTATGCGAAGAAATGCGCGTTCGAATACGGCAAAAAAGGTATCCGCGTCGTATCGCTCAGCCCCGGTTTGATTGCAACCGATATGGGTAATTTGGAAAAGGAAGAAGGCGGAATGCTGATTCCCTTCTCGGCGGAAGAAAGAATGGGCAAACCCGAAGAACTTGGGTTTGCGCTTGCGACGGTAGCAGACGAAAGAAACGGTTATCTTGCAGGTGTGGACGTGCTTTGCGACGGCGGCAGCACCAACGGCATGAA
>JAZSMB010000108.1:0-2791 GCA_045535685.1 Candidatus Scatosoma sp. | reverse complement strand
CGCCAAAGCCGCGACGTTTCCAACACGTTCGCCTTGTCGATACTCGTCAATTTTTTATTGCGTTTTCTCGCCGTTTCAAACGCCACGCGCGCAATGCGGTCAATTTCCATACGGCTATAACTTTCGGTGTCGTACGCCTCTTCGCCGTACTTCCCTCGCGATAACCGCGCTCGCCAAAATAAATACCGCCCGTGAGCTCGCGCACGATCATAATATCAAATCCGTTTTCCACGATATCCGCTCGTAAAGGACATTCGCCTTTGAGTGCGGGGTACAATTTCGCAGGACGCAAATTCGTAAACAAGCCCATCGCCGCACGAATACCCAAAAGCGCCTTTTCGGGGCGCAAATGCCCGGGGAGCGAATCCCATTTCGGCCCGCCGACCGCGCCGAGTAAAACGCTGTCACTTGCCAAGCACCCGTCTACCGTTTCTTTTGGAAGCGGTTCGCCGCAAGCGTCAATGGCGGAGCCGCCGATTAAATAGGGCGTAAACGCAAAGCCGATATCGTATTTTTTACCGACCGCCTCTAACACGCGCACCGCGCTTTCTACAATTTCAGGGCCGATGCCGTCCCCTTTCAATAATGCAATTTTGTACGTTTTCATAATTTCACCTTGTACATGGTATGGGGGTTTTGGAGTGAATTGCAAAGTTTTACTTTGCGTGAAATGGCTTACGCCGTGAAATGGAAAGCCATGCTTTCCGTGAATTGCACGCCGCAGGCGTGCGTTATTGCAAAATTTAGCCACAACGAAACGCAAAGCGTTTCCATTCACGCACCGTTAGGTGCAATTCACGAAAACGAAGTTTTCAATTCACGCGAGCATAAGCGAGCAATTCACTTAAAACGTGCCGTTTTGTATCGACGCTACCAAACCGCCGTTTTGGATAATTTTTTGAATAAATTCGGGGAAGGGTTGCGTTTTGAACTCCACGCCCGTCGTGCGGTTATAAATTACGCCGTTGTCTAAATCCGCTTCCACGATATCGCCGTCTTTGATTCCGTCCACCGCCTCGCTGCATTCGACAATCGCAAGCCCGATATTGATGGAGTTGCGATAGAAAATACGCGCAAAGCTTCTTGCAATGACCAGCGAAATGCCGCTTTCCTTGATGGCGATCGGCGCGTGTTCGCGCGAAGAACCGCAACCAAAGTTATAGCCCGCCACCATAATATCGCCAGCCGACACTTTGTTTTTAAAGTCTTTATCGATATCTTCCATACAATGCGCCGCGAGTTCTTTTTTATCACTCGTGTTTAAGTACCGCGCAGGAATAATTACGTCCGTATCTACGTTGTCGCCGTAATTGATGGATTTACCTTTGAAAATCATACCATAACCTCCTTCGGATCGGCAATTTTACCCATAATCGCACTCGCCGCGGCTACTGCGGGGGAGGCAAGATACACTTCCGATTCCACGTGGCCCATACGCCCGACGAAGTTGCGATTTGTGGTAGCAACCGCACGTTCGCCTGCCGCCAAAATACCCATATAACCGCCCAAGCAAGGCCCGCAAGTGGGGGTAGAAACCACGCAACCCGCCTCGATGAATATCTTAACAAGTCCGTTTTCCACCGCTTGCATATAAATGTCTTGCGTTGCAGGGATAATGATGGCGCGCACGCGCTTTGCCACTTTTTTGCCCTTCAAAATTTCCGCAGCTTCCGCTAAATCTTTATAATGTCCGTTCGTACACGAACCGATGACCACTTGGTCGATGGCAATATCGCCGATCTCGTCGAACGTCTTGGTATTTTCGGGCAAGTGCGGGAACGCCACCGTCGACTTTATAGTAGAAAGGTCAATTTCGTACGTTTCGTCGTAAACGGCGTCTTCGTCCGCTTTATACACGGTAAAATCTCTGTCCGAGCGTTCTTTGACGTACGCCACCGTTTGTTCGTCTACTTCGAAAATGCCGTTTTTCGCACCCGCTTCGATTGCCATATTTGCAATCGTCAATCGATCGAATACGGTCAGCGATTGTACGCCCTCGCCCACGAATTCCATCGATTTATAGAGCGCTCCGTCCACGCCGATTTTGCCGATAATATGCAAAATAACGTCTTTGCCCGACACGAATTTATTCAGCTTGCCTTTGAGCACGAATTTGATAGCAGAGGGCACTTTGAGCCATGCCTTGCCCGTTGCCATTCCGCACGCCATATCCGTCGAGCCAACGCCCGTCGAGAACGCGCCCAGTGCGCCGTAGGTGCAGGTGTGCGAGTCCGCGCCGATCACGACGTCCCCGGGCACGACCAACCCTTTTTCGGGTAAGAGTGCGTGTTCGATACCCATTCTACCCACGTCGTAGAAATGCGTCACTTGATATTTATCGCAAAAATCGCGGCAAGTTTTGCATTGAACGGCGGCTTTGATGTCTTTGTTGGGTGCGAAGTGGTCCATGACCATCGTCACTTTGTCTTTATCGTACACCTCTTTCGCGCCGATACGGTCAAATTCTTTAATGGCTACGGGCGAAGTGATATCGTTGCCGAGCACACGGTCTAAATTGACCAAAATGAGTTGCCCTGCTTCTACTTTATCCAGTCCCGCGTGCGCCGCGAGAATTTTTTGCGTCATTGTCATTGACATAGTTGTTGATCTCCTTAGTGCAAAGCGAATGCTTTGCGTGAATTGAAAACCTGCGGTTTTCGTGAATTGCGCCGTTGGCGCATGAATGGAACGCTATGCGTTCGTGAATTGCGTTGCTTTGCAACGCGTTATTGTAAAATTTAGCCACAACGCAACGCGTAGCGCTGTCATTTTGAACGAAGTGAAAAATCTC